>JAGWZB010000549.1 GCA_018969045.1 Planctomycetota bacterium
ACTGGTTCAAGCTGGGGATCGATACGATTCAGCGAGACACTTCTCGAGCGACCGGGGTGTTGAAGTTTCGGCGGTGCGGGGTTGGCTGGTGTTGCGAGAAAATGGCAAGCCGGTGACGAAAGCGAATGTGATTCTCCGTTAATGGGACGGCGTTCAAAAGCGCTAGAGAGGCAAGGTTCAACCCATGACTACGTTCACATGCAACGAATGCGGAAATAAGCAGACGGGCTTCCCCGGTATGCCCCCCGCCTCATGCAATCGATGCAAGAAGCGAGGCAAGATTTGGACTGAGGATTCTGCGGCCAAGCCTACGACCGGTGTAGCAACAGGCGGAAACGTACCAGTTCCAACTGCTCCCAAGGTACTACAAACGCCAGTCAGCAGCGTGCCACCTCCGGTCAAGCCACCGGTGATCGGAGGGATGCCCGTACCTACAAACCCGGGGACAACCTTGCCAAACCCGAAGGCCCCTACGACAAACGCTCCCAAGGTCCCGACTTCTCCGGCCATCACTCCCCCCAAAGTTCCAGCGACACCGATCAGCAACCCGCCGAAGGTGCCGACCCAAGCTCCGATTCCTAAACCTACGAGCCCTGTCGCGACAAGCCAACCTGCGGCTCTACCCATCCCTCAGCAACCGCCCGTCGTTCAGGCTACGCCCGTCGTAGAGCCAAAGCCTGTCGTTCAGGCTCCGAAGGCGGTTTCCGTTCCGAAGTTGGCTCCAGCGTCGAAGAAACCTCGGTCAGAGCGTTTGATTTGGGAACTGGAACTCCCTCCGAATGAGCAGAAACTACCGCAGAGAACCTGTCCTGCCGTCGATCATGACGGGCGGATGTATTTTTCTTGCGGTCGCAGTTTGCGAGCTTACGATCTGCAAAACAGCAAACTGAATTCGGCTTGGGAGTTCCCAACGGGTGGACGGATCATGTCTTCACCGGTGGTAGGGCCTGACGGTGTGATTCGCGTTCACTCCGACGATGGCAAGTTGTATTCGGTAAAAAAGGATGGCAATTCTGCGACAGCACCAGCGGAAACTGGGAGGCCACTTGGCTGGTCGACGCCCAAGGTCGACAGTCGGCTCAACGTTTGGGTTTCGCATTACCATGGCGGTTTGTGGCGCATTGCTCCTGGATCTGACGTGGCAACACCTTTTCTTAAGTCGATGCACAAACTCGACTGTAGCGGGGCAATTTTCGGGGATACCTTGTATGTTGGTTCGGAGAATGCATGCGTAGTCGCATTGGATTTGACAAGCGAGCGGGGAGTGAATCGATGGGGCTCAGCCGATAATCTTGGGCGAGCTAACTGGTTCATCAATTCGGCGATAGCGATCGGACAAGGACCCGTCATCATCGCGACCAGTTGTCGAAACGAAGTGATCGCCTTTCGACAGGATGGCAACCCGATTTGGAACACACAACTCGAGGGTTTGATTATCGGTTCTCCGGTCGTTGGGGGCGAAGGTGAGATTTACTTAGGGATTTGCGTTGAAGACGGACGCTCGAGCAATCATGGTGAGTTTCTTAGAATCGACGGTGCTTCGGGGAAAATTCGATGGAAATTTCGGACATCTTCCCCTCTCGAGTCGACAGCGGTTATCGGCGACGATGGTCTCATTTATTTCGGGGATAATGGAGGAGCTATCTACGCTATTGACCGAGAGGGACGCCAGAAGTGGCAAGATGAAATCGGTGTTGGGGTGAGATCTCCTGGTACTATTTTGGCTGGAGGTTTGCTGGTTTTCGGAACTGACAACGGATCATTCGTCGGTTTGAAGACAGAGAGCCGAGGTCTCGCTCCAGGGGGTTGGCCCAAATTTCTAGGCAATCCTCAAAATTCGTAATTGGCTATAGACCGCTTTTAATAGGGTAATCTGATGGACCAGCAATCTTCCGATTGGACTTATCTACACAACGAATCGCAGCGGAACGCATTTTTTGGGGAAGTGCAGTACCGAATTAAGGCTTCGGGAGCGATGGAAGTCAAAGTGATTATCAAGCCCGATCCAAGTTTGGGTTTTGAACTCTCCTGCGCAGCGCTTGCGATCGACGGTTCCAAGAGCATGATGCCTCAGTTCGCGGCTCATCTTCCTCCGATGTTGCGGAAGAACAAGAATCATATGCAACCCATTCTT
>JAGWZB010000112.1 GCA_018969045.1 Planctomycetota bacterium
TCGTAAAAGGCTGGTCTCTTTCGATATCGCCGGCTGGGAAGGTGGGATAGAGACCATTTTTGACTTGCCAAGCCGAATCGCTTAGGTGCCCGGGTGCAAAGGCTGCGTCGGAATCCAGTGCGATCGACTGTTTTTGGCTTTGGACAATCAGATCGATGTTTTTGGGGTCTGCGCCGATGAGTGGCAAGTGAAGATCGAGCGAGTCGTTGGCAGGTAGTTGGGTTTGCAGAAGCGTTTGGCGTTCCGAATCGTTGGTCAGGTAAGCCTCGAAACCGCTTCGAGCCTGTTGGCGTCGGGCGTCGACGGCCTGTTTGGCTTGAGCGATAAGCCCATCGAGTTCCGAGAATCGTTCACGATCTTCTTCCAATGGCACCGGGACGATCGGTGGTGTGTCTTTGATATTTCCGTCCATGGCGTTTTGGGTTGTATTGTTGAAGAATGCCGCCATCTGATAGAACTCGCGTTGCGAGATCGGATCGAATTTGTGATCGTGGCAAACTGCGCAACCGGTTGTCAGGCCCAGCCAAACCAAACTGGTCGTTTCGACTCGGTCTCGGGTGTAGAGGACTTGGTACTCTTCGGAGATCGCTCCACCTTCGTTGGTGGTGATGTTGCATCGGTTAAATCCGCTGGCGACGCGTTGGTCGAGAGTTGCCTCTGGCAGCAAATCTCCTGCGAGTTGTTCGATCGTAAATTGATCGAAGGGGATGTTTTTGTTTAAGGCTTTGATCACCCACTGGCGATAGGACCACATCTCGCGGTAATTATCGAAGTGGATACCGTGGGTGTCGGCATAGCGAGCATAGTCCAACCAGTAGCGCCCTCGATGCTCCCCCCACTCCTGTCTGGAGAGGAGTTCATCGACATAGTTTTCGTAGCGATCAGGGGACGGGTCGGCCAAGATACGTTCGATGTCTTGCGGGCTTGGTGGTAATCCGGTCAAGTCGAAAGCGACACGTCGGATCAGAGATCTCAAGTCGGCTTCAGGCGAAGGCTCAACACCTCGACGTTCGAGTTCAGCAAGCACGAATCGATCGATAGGATTTCGAACCCAGGCCGGGTTGCGAACTTGGGGTAGCTCGGGTTTGACCGGAGCGATGTAAGCCCAATGACCTTGGTACTGTGCCCCTTCGGCGATCCATGCTTTGAGAAGGTCCTTTTGGCTCTGCGTCAGGCTCTTGTGGGAGGTCGGCGGAGGCATGACCTCGTTTTGGTCCGTGCTGAGGATCCGACTGATGATCGAGCTTTCCTCGGGTTTGCCGGGAACAATAGCTTGTTTGGTCAGTGCGGCTTCACGGATATCGAGCCTAAGTTCTGCGGCACGTTTTTTTTCGTCTGGTCCGTGACAGGCAAAGCAGTTGTCATTGAGGATGGGGCGAATATCTCGATTGTACTGGACCATCCCACTGGTCGCGCAACTCGCAGGGTTGGCCAGTCCAGAACCGAGAACTGTAGCAATCAAAAAAACAACCTTGGGCATCCAGGATCGGATTCGATGGCATTCCATAGGGATCTGCTAGTTTTTGATGAAGACAGACGCAAAGCTATCGCAACCCTTTTTGGGGGCCAGTTAGCAGTGCAGGAGGGGTGGGACCGATCTTTGATCAAATTGCTTTGCGGATCGGCATGGCATGGACAACTCTCTAAGATTTTCCCTGAAATCCCCTAAAAAGCAATCTCGAACCGCTTAGAATCCCCAATCTAAGCAGCGATATCGCATGGCAAATTCGATTCGCCGCGATCCGACTCTTCGTTCCCAATAGCTGGCCTTTACCCGGTAAAAAAACCAACTCGCAAAGCGCGTCATGGACATCCCAGAAAACCAGCCATCCCAAATGCCTGATGCTAGCCTGCAACGCAACCGCCAAGCCTATGACCGGATGGTTCAGGCAAAGCATTTTTTGACCCAGCCAGTCAGCGCACAGGAACTAGCCTCGCCACTTTTGACGCTTGATGCCAAAGGCTGGCTCGGTGGAAACATTCGAGGATGGAATGTTCTTTGCCTTGCAGCCGGTGGAGGGCGTCAAGGCCCCCTGTACTGCGCCGCAGGTGCTCAAGTCACCGTGTTGGATATCAGCGCTGCGATGCTGGAACTGGACCGCCAAGTTTGCTCGCATCTTGGCATCAACTATCGGATCATCCAAGGCGACATGTCGGATCTGTCGATGTTTGGTCACGATGAATTCGATCTTGTCGCTCATCCTGTGAGCACCTGCTATGTTTCCAACCTAGAACCTGTTTTTTCAGAAGTCGCACGGGTGTTGCGCCCAAATGGACTCTATGTCTCTCAGCACAAACAGCCGATGAATCTGCAAGCGTCACTAGAAATGGTGCAAGGCAGATACGTGGTGGAAACTCCGGTCGGCCACGCAGCCAAACCCTTATCGGTTGGGCAATCAAGCCTGCTGCGAGAACCAGACACAATCGAATTTGCCCACTCTCTTGATTCGATCCTAGGCGGTATTTGCCGAGCAGGTTTAATCATTGAAGCGATCTCGGAGCCTGATCATGCGGATCTCAATGCTCCTCCCGAGAGTATGGGGCATCGCAGCCGATTCATCCGACCTTATCTTCGCATCAAAGCAACGAAGAAATCAAACGCTAATGTCCAGCGAAAAATCTGGCTCGGCTAACCAAAGCTCAAACTAAACTCACCCAGCAAACTCTCCATATCAGCTTCCAATCTTTCTGCCCACCGGTTTTCACCTCTTGCCGGCATCTTTTGCGTCTATCGCGGCTGTGCTTTTTGCAGCATCTGTTTGATGTGATCGAGTCGATCTGCATCTTGAGGGCTTTTGTCATCTCGCCAACGCAAGATCCTTGGGAATCGAACTGCGATGCCGCTTTTGTGGCGCGACGATTCCTGGATATTCTCGAACGCAAGTTCCATCACGATCCTGGGAGGAACTTCGTGAACCGGCCCGAATCGCTGGGTTGTGTTCTCTTTGATCCAACGATCCAGTCGTCCGATTTCTTCGTTGGTAAGGCCTGAATAAGCCTTGGCAAAGGGGACCAATCGATCCTGATCCCAAAGCGCAAAGGTATAATCGGAGAACAAACCGGCTCTGCGTCCATGGCCTCGCTGCGCGTAAACTAGAACCGCATCGATCGTATACGGAGTGACTTTGGATTTCCACCAAGTTCCCGTTACGCGACCGACTTGGTAAAGACTCGTGCGATGCTTTAGCATTAAGCCTTCGGCACCAAACGCACGAGCTTGATCCCGTTGTTGGATCATCTGATCCCAATGGTCAAAAAGGAACATCTCGTTGCACCTAAGTGACCTTGCTGCAGGGTCGTTACCAAGTTTCAGCGACTCTAGAATTTCGCGTCTGTGCTGGAAGCTCTCGTTCCGCAGATCTTTGTTGTTGTGTTCGAGGAGATCGAAGGCCACAAATACCACGGGAATCTCGGTGAGAATCTTTGCAGTGGGTTTTTTTCTTTGAATACGCCTTTGCAGCAGCGTAAAGGGCAGGGGGCGGTTGTCCCCAAAGGCCAAGATTTCCCCGTCGAGAACCAGTCCATCGGGCAGTCCAGCAGCAGCTTGCTGGATCTCTGGGAATCGACCATCAAGCAGTTCTTCTCCTCTGGACCACAGGAAAGTGTGTCCCGATCTTTGGATCAATTGAGCTCGGATTCCATCCCACTTCCACTCGGCGATGTAATCGCTGACGGAATGGCATTGCGAAAAGCCTTCCGGTAACCCATGGGCTAAGCAAAACGGGTAGGGTTTCGATGGTGATGCTTCAGAGGAATCCTGTGCGATCAACGCATTCAAGAAAGCTTCGCTGGGCTCCCACTGACCCATCAAACGATGCGTCAGTTCATCGGTAGGCAATCCACACCAGTGCCCAAGTGCTTTGGTAACGAGTTTCGCGCTGACCCCAACTCGTAAGTTACCTGTAAGCAACTTATTGAATACGAATCTCTCTGTCGAATCATATCGACTCCAGGTTTCTATTAGAGTACTGGCCAATCTATCATCATCGGTTGCTTTGGCGTCCTTTTGGCTCGCAGAGGTTCTTGATTTTCTTTTCGACGGTCCGGCTAGCTGCAATAAAGGAATCAAGCTTTGTTCGACAGTTTGACTCAGAGACTCAGGGTTGCCCGATGACACGCCCCGTGCCATCGTAGCGGCGGTTTCGGCGAGATCTCCAACCCACTGATAAGTCTCCTCGAAGAGCCAATCGGGGATTTGGGCGCTGCGGGCTGCAGCTAGGCGAATGATTCGGGTTGGCAAGGTCGGCTTGAGTTTTTGCCCCAACAGAAAATAGAGTGCATAGGCAGAATCAGCCTTGGGTGACTCTGCAAAGTACTCGACTATCGCCGATACTTTGTCACTGGTTTTCGTCGTCTCGTCGAGGCGCTGATACAGTCTTGCGAAGTCTCTCATCATGCATCCTCGGAGATTATGGGTTCGGATTCATCCCCCGAAAAATGCGTTTGTAAGACCTCTGCCTCGATCCCTTGATGCATCAAGTACCTTGCGACCACGTCGGTAAATCCATGAGTGACCCAGACTGTTTCTGGTCTACATGCGTCAATCGCTCGAAGTAAATCTGGCCAATCGATGTGATCCGAGAGCACGAATCCTCGGTCCACATTTCGCCGACGTCGAGTTCCCCGAATCGCCATCCAACCCGATGCCATGGCAATCGATGGATCTGAAAATCGTTTGATCCATCCGGTCCCTTGGCTCGATGGTGGCCCAAGTATCAGTGCTTTCGACCAGTCATGATCGCTGCTGAGCGATGCGGCCGATGGCAGGTCTGGAATCTCAATCCCTGAGTTTCTGTAAGCGCGATTGGGTCCTAGCATAGCGCCATGAACAGCCATGTCCTTGGCAACTTCTACTCCACAGAGTCGAACCACTTCGGCAATGATACGTTGCGCCTTGCCGACCGAGTAGGCAAGAATCACGCTGGTTCTGCCTTGTTTTTGATTCTCATGCCACCAAGCAACCAATTGCTTGATCACTAGTTGGGTCTCTGGCCACTGAAAAACTGGCAAGCCAAAGGTTGACTCAGTCACCATCAAATCGCAACGAACTGGTTCCCAAGCCGAGCATGTTGGATCGGGTTGAAGTTTGTAATCGCCGGTGATCAGCGCTACTTTGCCGTCGACCTCGATTCGAACTTGTGAGGAGCCAAGGATATGGCCTGCTGGATGCAAAGAGACCAATGCGTTATGGATCCTGAGGGTTTCACCGTAATCAAGAGTTTGCAGGTCGATGGAGTTGCTCAGGCGTACTTTCAGAAGCGCTTCGCTGGAGCGCGCTGCAAGGTATCTTTTGCACCCCCAGCGAGCATGATCTGCATGTGCATGGGTCAGTATGGCATGATCGACACGGTCCCAAGGATCTACATAAAAGTCACCTGCCGGACAGTAGAGACCACGCCTGGTGCATTCGAGCAAATTCGAGTAGCTCATGCTTGAAGTCTTTGGTTGAGTCCACAAAAAAACACCACCAGGTTTTCTGGTGGTGTTTTTGTCTTTCGAATCTTTGACTTGAGTTACCAAGCAAAGTGAGCGAAGGCTTTGTTGGCATCGGCCATACGGTGAGTGTTTTCGCGTTTGGTGATCGCTGCACCTTCTTTGCGATAAGCGGCCATGAGTTCATCGGCTAGCTTGACGGCGGTGGATCGACCTTTCTTATCTCGGATCGCACCAAGGATCCAACGGAAGGCCAACGATTGCTGGCGGTTCTTGTTGACTTGCATCGGAACTTGATAGGATGCACCACCGACCCGCTTGGAGCGGACTTC
Source organism: Planctomycetota bacterium (assembly GCA_018969045.1). Classification (GTDB taxonomy): domain Bacteria; phylum Planctomycetota; class Planctomycetia; order Pirellulales; family Pirellulaceae; genus JBKCUI01. The sequence goes on from JAGWZB010000112.1 coordinate 5,766, forward strand.
GATGTATGGCTTGACGTTCTCGATGGCTTGTTCGAACACCTCCACTGCGGGACGATCCTTGATCTTTTCAGCAATTTCGTCGAGGGCATCGTAGAAAACGTTGTAGGCGGTTGTCTTCTTACCGTCGTACATCAAGCAATTGACGAACTTGGCGACCAAAAGCGAGTTGTGCCGTGGATCAGGACGAAGGGTCGTTCTAGACGCGGTGATTTTTCCCATAGGAAACGAATCTCTTTGAAACGGAGGGTTGAGTGGTGTTTTCTAGTTGATTGGAAGGCCGAGACTAAGACTTCTTAGGGCTCTTGGCACCGTATCGGCTACGGGATTGCTTACGACCGTTGACGCCCAAGGTATCGCGGCATCCACGGACGACTTGGTAGCGAACCCCTGGCAAGTCGCGGACACGACCACCTCGGATCAAAACGATCGAGTGTTCTTGCAAGTTGTGGCCTTCACCGGGAATGTAAACGGTGACTTCTTTGCCGTTGCTCAGACGAACCCGGGTGATCTTACGCAAAGCAGAGTTAGGCTTCTTAGGTGTCATGGTCTTAACAGAAAGACAAACACCTTGTTTTTGCGGGCAGCGTTCAAGCACAGGGCTCTTGGTCGACTTGTGCTGAACGACTCGATTGCGACGGACTAATTGGTTGATCGTTGGCATACGGTTTTGTGGATTCCGAAGTCTATTGGTCCAAAAATGAATTGTGTTCTACTATTTCGATGTACGGTCTAGTTCTAGCGTTGACTGCTAGCTCTAGCGTTAACTGTCCTATGACGGAAAGTACCAAAGGTGGGAGTCGAACCCACACGTCCTTGCGGACACTGGATTTTGAGTCCAGCGCGTCTGCCATTCCGCCACTTTGGCATTTGGAAAGCTGATGGATCTCAGCCCCGTCGCATCGGATTTAAGCCTTGGGCTAATCCCCGTCCAAACGTCATTTGGTCGAAGAAATACCGCATGGGACTTAAAGCAAATTGAGGGGTGAAAGTGTACCTAGGCCCCCTCACAATCAGCAAGTCCACCGACTGGAATTTCCTTGAAAATTTCCCCAAGTAACCCGCAGGTGTACGTTTGCCTGGGCCGGATCCTCAGAGCACTCTGGCGATGATGCATTTGAGATAATCGGATTCTTGGCAGTGGATGTTGACCGGATGGTCGGCGGCCGCTCCACGATTTTCGAGTATTTGCAAGTCGCGACCGGCTCGCCTTGCTGCGCCCAGCAGTACATCCATGAATTCCGATCGGCTGACTCGCCCAGAGCAACTGCAAGAAACGAGGATCCCCTCCGGACGTAAACACCTGATTGCCAAGTAGTTAAGTCGGTGGTAGGCGGCCAGTGCCCTGGGGACTTTGTCCCTGGAGCCGGCCAGTTTTGGCGGGTCCAGAACGATCTGATCAAAGGTTTCACAGCAGTCAACACGCGCGGACAACGCTTCGAAAAAATCAGATTGTTCCCAGTTCAGGCTGGTTTCTAGACCATTTTCGGCGGCATTGCATTTGGCCAGTTCAAGGGCTTTGGCACTCGAATCCACAGCAAGAATCGATTCGCAGGGTTGACCACGGTCTGCGGTGGCTTTAGCGATTGTGAGGGCAAACCCCCCAGCATACGTGCAAACGTCAAGGACTTTGGCCCTTGGAGGGGTCCATCGTGCAGCCGCCAGTCGGTTTTCCCGCTGATCCAAGTAATAACCGGTCTTTTGACCTCCCAGCAGATCGACTTTCCAAGCCAGTCCATTTTCTTGGATGAACAACGAATTCTCCGGGAGTTTTCCATAAACGACCCGGTCCTGAGCCTCGATCCCCTCGCTTTTGGCCGTTTTCTCGTCGACACTCAACGAAATACTTCTGGGCTGAAGCTCGCTTACCAAAAGCGTAAGAATTCCTTCCAGATAGGGCTCCAGGACTCCGGCTGTGAGTTGGACGACCAAATGTCCGGCAAAACCATCGATGATCAGCCCGCTCAAAAAGTCTCCCTCGCTATTGATCCATCGCAAACTGTCGCTTGCTGTTGCGGTTTGCTCAAGCATCCGCCGTCGCAGCCCAATCGCTTGAAGAACCCTCTTTTGAATTAGCTCAGGGCCGATCCAATCCTCTTGGGACCACGCGTACTGACGGACTCGGATTCTGCTTTGAGGGTTGTAGAGCCCACGCCCGATCCATTTTCCATCCCCACCAAGCACGTCGACTTGCTCGCCAGATCGGGGTGGACTGACCGATTCGACCAACGAGGAATCCAGAATCCAAGGATGCCTCCCAATCGAATCTCGGTTCTTGCCCTGTTTGAGCCGAACGGCTCGGATCTTCGACGCGTTGTAATAGTCCACAGAGCTTCTTTCTGGATTAGCCAAAACTTCTTGTCGCTCAAACTTCTAGCCAAAAACGCAACACCCAGGTAACCCAGGTAACTCCGAGGAGCCGATTGGAGGATCGAACCACCAGAACTTGATTTGCATGGCTTTGACTTTCGGGCCGGTGCAATCCAAACTACAATTCTGAACCAGTCCGAACCGGTTGGCCTTAGCATAAACGTACCTAGGAAACTCGTCCAATGAAATCGACAAGCCTCTTTTTATCGTTGTTTTGGCTGGGTCTAGTTTGCACCCAAGGCCTATCTAGGGAGTGGGCTGACAAGACTGGGAATGTCAAAGTCAACGGAACGCTCATCGCCGCAGACCAAAAAGACATCGTCGTCAAACTTGACCAACCCGTCAAAGGACGCGAGCTCTTGGCGATCGAAATCGCACAACTCTCCGATGCAGATCAGAAGTTTTTAATGCTCGAGGAAAGCGAAGGGCAACTCAAATCCGCCACGGAGAAGCACTCCTGGTCGCTTCGCAACGGAATGAACGTCTTCGGAAAAGTCGTAGGCTTCAATCGAAAGGATGTCACGCTTCAGCGTCGACGAGGCAAACTTTACGTCAACGATCGTCCCTTCGACAACTTGCCCGAAGTCTATCGCAAGATGATTCCACGCATCGTCGAACATTTTGAAAAGAAAACCTTCGCCAATGACTCCCAGTTCAACGATTGGGTTCTTGCTCAAAAAGCCGAAGCCCGCACGTTCACTTGCGAGGGGGTTCTCATGGAACTGCCCAACGGCGAGGAATACGGAATCCCCTTTTTCTTTTTCAAAGATACCGAACTGACGGTTCTTCAACCGCAGTGGGACGAGTGGCTCGCTGCCAACCAAGCTGCCAAGGAAGACGAAGAGACCAAGCGTCAGCAGTCGCTGTATCTCCAAAGCCAAGCGGCAGCCTATCAACAATCTGTCCAACAGAATCAGGCTTATCAACAAGAGATGATGCAAATCGCCCGAATGCAGCTTCAGATGCAAGCTGTCGCGGCGGGCGTATTTAGCATGTGGGAAGTCTATCTCTACCCACCTGCAGGTGTTGCGGCCTATCCGATCTCCGTAGTGGTCAATGCGAGAAATTCCTTCGATGCAGCCAACATCGCCAGCGCGAATAACCCTGGTTACGTCGTTGGTCCTATCCGCAAGTTCGCCGGCTACTGAGCCTTCGATCAGTTCCTGATTCAACTGGTTGCTGATCGGAGCTCGGTGCCAGTGACGCAACTAGCGGATTTGATACAGCCACTTCAAGGCTTGATTCATCAGATCCTCGCCTGCTCCGATCTGTGCAGGAGCTACCTGCGCGTCGGCACCATAGCCTCCCTCGGCGGTCCCTTCGATCGTCGGGAAATACTGGTGGTAGCCGTTGCAGTAGCCAAAAAAGAAGAGTCCCTCGAGACGAGCTCTCTCTCGGAGCCTCATCGCATGCTGACAGAAGAACTCTCCGCTTCCCCCGACAAAACCGATCTCTTTGTTGAGCACCGCGACGGTTAATCTGGGTCGTATCCCATCCTGGTACTCCGCCACAAAGTTCTCGACGAGCTCTGGGAAAAAAGCAACCGAGTAGACCCCTTGGACCAACGGGTTCTTAAAGTCGGTTCTGGATCCAAACGTAAATCGATCCTCCTTAAACTTCAGCGACGGAGCTTGTACCGATTTGGCTTCGATCCCCTGGTAAACCTTCAGCACCTCGTTTCCCAGAGCTTCGCCATAGCCAAGATAGTCACCGTGACTCCCTCGATCGACCGATATATCCCCCGATGCTCCTTGCATAAAAACCACGATGCCTTGGGTGTCTTTGCCAACCCTTGCTCGCATGGCTCCTACGTAGTCGGCCGAAAACTGGCGAATGTCCGATGAGATGTTCGTCGGATGGCCTGTGAAATTGACGATTGTCGCGATGTTCTTGCCGCTTTCCAAGGCATCCAAACGTATCACTCCAAGCCGAGTATCGACCGGAGCAGGGCGGATCTTCGAGTGACGATTGCGATTGAAACCTATTAGCTCTTTACCGGCATGCCCCAGTTTGGCCGGCACCATCGTTTGATGAGCCTTCAAGATCGAATCGATGATTGCCTTTTCCAATTGTTGGTTGTATCGAATCGCGGCATCAAAACGGCCTCGTCCACGGCCAGGAGCATCAAAAAGTTCAAGCACGGGGCCATGATGGGTATGAGAGCCTGCGATGAAGGAGACCTCGATCCCCGCTTTTTCCTTGATCTCGCTGCGGATCCTCTGAAGCGAATCTTCTTGCGGAGAACGGCCCAAGTCCAAACCAACGATCGCCATCGTGCGCCGCCCGGCTTGAATGACCACCGTCGTGGCCTTGAGCGGATCAAGCGTCCCTTCGGACAAGGCGGCGTGACGATCCCCATATCCCCACATCGGGACAGCTTCCCTTGGCGTGATATCTACCTCAAAAGCCCCGACTTTGAACTCCTGGGCCGATGCAAACTCTGCGAAAAAAACGCAAACAAGCAACATCGCGATCCAGCAAACCAATCTTCGAATTGGATTCATCTTTTTCTGTCCTGTAGTCAATAACCCTGTCATCGTCATCTAGTGTGCATCTAACCTCAAATGCGGAGCATACGCATAGTTGATCGGCTGGTAAGCGATCCGCAGATCATGGGTTTCTATCTTGCGATTGTTCTCTCGGAGTGATATCAGCAAGTGGTCCAAAACACCTGCCGTCAGCAAGGTTCTTTCGACCGGATAAGCCGGTTTTCCGGTGTGGATCATTTGCTCGATTCCTTTGAGCAAATAAGCAAAGTGCGGGTAATACGGTTCCTCTCGCTCTTGGACTCTGGTCGCAAAAACGCGACCCGTCTGATCCTTGATCGCCGCTCCGATCCCCTGGGCTCGGCCCGGCAACATCAGCACAGGTACCACCAATCCATCCACATAACCGACCAGAAACGCCGCTCCATCAGCAGGCGGATCGTTCAGTACCGCTTGCCGATCCGTGCCCGTTGCAACCAGCGCTCGGTCCAAGAGTTCGCTATGAATGAGACCTTGCTCAAGCATCCATCCAATTTTCGACGTCGGTAAGGCTTGGACCCACGCCACACCTTGCTCACCCGTGCTGCGTCTTTCCAAGATGCACTGCAAGAATTCCAAAGTGTGTATTCCGTAAATATCCAATCCGGAATAACCGATCCCTACGGCAGCCTCGACCCCTTGCCTCCAAGGTAAATCGTCATCGGGACTTCGATAACTAACCGTCAGGCTCGAGCCAGCCATCCATGGCAAGTTCAACTCCTTGGCACGCTGAGCCATCCACAAAGCGTCTTTCCACTGGGGTCCTGGGTGCTTGTCGTTAAACACCGGTACCACCCGACCATACTTGGTCATCGTATCGGTGATTTCCTGAAAGAACCTCTTGCGAGGATATAGGTGCTGACCAAAGTCGTTCCAAGGATACTCGCCATGTTCGCCAATGCTCAGCACTCCGTCGACCGCGATTCGATCCCCGCCAAGAGTCAGTGCCTCCTGGATGGTTTTGCAAAGTCGAAATCCATGCTTCTTAGCAAGCTCGACCGACATGTCCTCGGCAGGATATTGATCCACATACAAGGAAACGAGCTCCAGATCCGGACCTTCCCCGCCGTCTTGCTTCCAACCCTGAAGTATCTTTCCAAGCAGCACATCGGCATGGGACTTTTGTCGATACACGGTCACGACCGCCGCAACGGGTTTCTTCTCACGGCGAAAACCCAAGCCAGTGCCAGCGACTGCGCTGCTGCAACCAAAGCCGGCCATGGTGCTTGCAAGCCCTCCGAGCCACACTCGACGATCGATGTTCAATAGTTGTTTCACGGTTTTACTCAGATGTTTTCCCAGGTCGTTTTCCCAGAACTGACCCAATGCCCATGTCGCTGCTTTGTAGCTTCGACCCTATCGATTGTATCGGATAGATTGCCTCCCATGGGCCCAGCCATTCTGTAACGGTTAAATCGATCTATCCGAACTCTCTGCCAAGCTGGTTAAAACGCAAGGCGTTGTGCCAGTAGTCCGATACCCCTGAGACGATCGGGAGATGTTTTCCCGTGTGTTGCTGTGTGTTCCTTCTTCAAGATTGTTGGGCATCGATGGCTAAAAAGGAAATCTTTCGCGTCGTAACCCGAGCCTCCGATGGCTCCCTGAAAATACGCGATTTCCATTCCGCCGAAATGATTTACCGTACCCACACCCAAGTGGGGATCGATGACAGCAGCACCGACCTTGATCTTCGGGGTATGCCCATCTTCAAAGGGCTCATCGGACCGATGCCCGAAGGGAAAAATATCGCGCGATACGAATCCCACGACGTCTTTGAAGTGATGACCAAAGAGTGGGCGAACGCCAAAGCAAGACGTCGGCGACGGCTCAAACCCGGCGAAGTCAATTCCGAGGCGATTTCGGAAGACTGAGGATTTGGTCGATGAACTGATAAGCTTGCTCGCGCGAATCGGGTGGGAAATCGTGAGCGCTCTGCGGGTAAATGGCCTTAATACGATCCTCTGCCGAGTGCATACGATAGATTTTCGTCGCTTCCTGGATCGAATCTCGGACCCCGGAGACTTCGAAGTTATCATCTCCGATCGGTGAGCTTGTGAAAAAAGCACGAGGTGCAATTCCCGCGATCAATTCTGGGAAGTCCATTGGAACTAGATTGGGGTTGTTGGAGTAAACCCTTGCGATGCGGGGCATGTAGCGATCGCTGGTCCAGCCTTGCAACCGCCCTTGGTAGTACTTGTGAAAACGAGTGAACCCGCAACTGGAGACCGAGACACTGATTCGCTCGTCAAAGAAGCTCGTGAAGATGGTGTTGTGTCCCCCAAGCGAGTGTCCGATGCACCCAATTCGCTTCGGATCGACTTGCGGTAATTGCTGCAACAGATCGATCGCGCGCATGTTGTCCCAAATCGCTTTCATGCTGCCGCTGGCCCATTGAGAATTGGCCAGAAAGTCGTATTCGTGCTGGCCAAAGCTCGGGTAATCCGGTGCCAATGTCACGTACCCGCGACGGGCTAACTCAAGGGCGTAGTGCAAGTTTTCGCTTCCGCCAAGCCCGCCGGGTTCTTCTTTGCCGATTCCGATCGTCTGATGCAAACACAGTACCGCCGGCCTTCGAGTTTCCGGAGAATTTGAATGCACAAACAACAAAGCTCGCACGCGGTCCTGGTTGCCGTTGGCCGTATTGGTTTCGGTGATGTATTGGATCTTGCGTCGAACCAAACCATCGGCCAGAGGGGTCTCTTCCAAGACTTGAAATGCGACCGGACCTAATTGGGTTCGATCAGGTAATG
>JAGWZB010000550.1 GCA_018969045.1 Planctomycetota bacterium
TTATGAAGCCGGCGAAGAGGTCCTACGTAGCCGCCGGAGGATCCACCTGAGGAACCGCCTGAGGAACCGTGTGAACTGACGTAGTATCCGCTGGATCCGTATCCACCGCTGGAACCGTGGCCAGCGAGAATTTCGCCGCCAGAGAACCCTGCGGAACAAGCGGCAAGTGCCGCCAACAATAACCTCTTGATCATCTCCTGGTCGCTCCTTTACTCATGGTGCTCATGCGATCTATGAACGTAAGCCTACGACGAACCTGTCCGCCGATTGGTTCCTTGAGAATAAACCAAAAGCTGGGTAATTCAAGACGACTGGGTAAGATTTAAGGCTTGATCGCAGTCCTAGCGGGGTCGAATGGGAGGGCTTTTTTTGCGGGTTAGGTCCGGGTGGCTGGGACTTTTGCGATCGCCGCTCGGACCGCTTGCAGCACGCGTGATTGGACTTCGCCTAATTCTCCGTCGAGAAACGCGCCTGCGGCGGCTCGGTGTCCACCTCCGCCGAACTGGCGAGCAAGTTCGTTGCAATCGACATGGCAACGGGAGCGGAAGCTGATTTTGAAGCCACCTTTGAGCTGTTCGATGAAGATGACGGCGACCTTGGTGCCTTCGACGGCCAGGGTCAGATTGATGGCGTCTTCGGTGTCGCTTGGGAGGGCACCGGATTCGGCAAAGTCTTCTTTGCGGACGTAGGTATGGACTAGGTGTCCATTGCATTCGACGGTGGCTCGGGCCAGGATTCGCCCGCGCAGTCTGACTCGTCCGATGGTGTCACGTTCGTAGATGTCTCCATAGATGGTTGAAGGAGAGGCACCATGTTCGACCAGTTCGGCGATGATTCGATAGGTGTCGCTGGTGGTCGAAGCAAAGCGGAACCAGCCTGTGTCGGTAGCGATGGCTGCATAGAGGGCGTTGGCCATCGGTTTTGTGATGGGGACTTGTGCATGTTTAGCGCAGAGGGTTACCAAGTGCCCTGTGGCTTCGGCGCTGGAGTCTTTAAAGAATTCGGCCCCTAGGTCGTCTTCGCCGACATGATGATCGATCACTAGTTTTCGACCGGGGAATCTTCGAAGGGCTTCGGCCATGGGGCCTAGCTGGGCCCAGGCGCTGGTATCCAGGACGATCAGGCAATCGCCGGTGACTTCTTCCAGGTCGATGCTTTCTCCGAGAACGCGGATGTTTTGTCTGGGGTCTAAGAAAGAGAGCGAGGGGGGAGTGGGATGCCCGTTGACGATCATGACTTGTTTGCCCAATCCTTCGAGCACGCCGGCCATTCCGATTTCGCTGCCGATGGCATCGCAATCGGGTCTGATGTGGCTGGTTAGTATAAAGCGTTGATGAGAACGCAGGATAGGAATGAGCCGGTCCCAGGCTAGTGACATGTCATTGGGGTTTCTAGGAGGGTGCAAACAAGGGTCGATGAAAACTTGCAAGGCAGGGAGATCTTTGCCAAGATCGGAGCTGTGAGTATAACCGAAGAATCGCCGTGGCGGGGGGGCTTAGCGGTCCGATTCGAAACCGGTGTCGATGGTCCATCGTCGCAAAACCCATCGGTTGAGCGCTTCGATTCCCAGAAACAGGAGGATTCCAAGAAGGGTGCAAGCGATGATCGCACCGATGAGTTGATCGGTTTTCAAGTTGGCTTGCATGGCGTTCATCATCGCACCGAGTCCGTCGCTTGCTCCTGAATTTCCGACAAATAGTTCCCCGACGATGGCGCCGATGACCGACAGTCCGCAGCTGATTCTCAAGCCTTGGATCAGGGATCGGATGGCCGAAGGGATGCGTAGTTTCAGGAGGGTTTGCAGCCTGGATGCACCTTGCATTCGGAATAGATCCAGGTGGTTTTGGTCGATCGAAAGCAGACCGCTGGTGACGTTGGAAATGATGGGGAAGATGCTGATGATGCTTGAAACCAGCACGACGGTTCGAAACTGAGCACCGCTCCAGACGATCAGCAAAGGTGCGATAGCGACGATCGGCACGGTTTGTAGAAAGATCACATAGGGGTACAGCGCGGTGCGAATCCAGGACGATTGGCTAAAGAGGATCGCCACAAGCGACCCGATTAGGGTGCTGACCAAGAGCCCCACTGCGGAGGCTTTCAGGGTCACCCAAGCACCGCTGGCCAACAGA
>JAGWZB010000551.1 GCA_018969045.1 Planctomycetota bacterium
CAGATATCGACAAACCAATGCTAACGGCGGGGTTTAGATGGCATCCTGAGATATGGCCAAAAGCATAAATCAGCGACAGAACCACCAATCCAAATGTCAATGCAATTCCTACATGGGTGATCGCACCGCCGCTTGTATCGTTAATGACAATCGCTCCGGTTCCGCAAAACACCAAGATGAAGGTCCCGATGGCCTCCACAAGCGTTCTTCGGATTGGAGAATCTCGATTGGGGTTCATCGTGGAGTTCTTGCTCGATCTGCCAAGGAGACTTCTTCCATCAAACAGAGCCCTTGATCGAGCAGGGATCGGACACACAAGTCGACCAATTGGTAGTGGATGTTATTTCCTTCGCGATGCCAAGTGAGGATTCCAAGGTCTGTTAGTCGTTGCAGTTGGTTCGAGACCGCTTGGGGTTTCATCCCAATCGATTTGGCAAGTTCGCTGACGCACATTTGATCGGTTCGCACCAGGGCATGAAGCAGTCGAAGCCTTGTGTCGTTGGCAAGGACTTTAAAGACCGCTGCAAGCCCACCGGCTTGGACAGGTGACAATAAAGGTCGATCCGTTAAGGAAATGCGTTGGCAGCAGGCTTTCGATGAAGCGTTCTTGCGCAATCGGGTCTTGGCGATTTTCATAGTGCACCTTGGGGATAAACTACCGCAATTACACTATATCGTGTATTGGTGTACGTCAAGCCCTCCTAGATCGTCCGTTCCACCGAAAAATGAGCCTTTTAAGATCTGTCCCTTGCGACTTATCCACTATAATTCGCATCCGATGGATGCTCGATCGACCAGCTCGTTTGCCCCAAGAGCTTTCGATGTCGGGCACCAGTACCGTTTCACTAATAGGGAATTGGACAAGTTGATGAGCAAGTGTTTATTGAAGACTGCCTTGGTGCTGTTAGGCTGCCAAGCCAGCTTGGTTTTCTGCTCCCCGACATGGGCCATCGCGCAGTCGGCCCTGAATCGCTGGGGCCGAACGGCTCCGAACATGGAACCTGCAATTGAGCATCCAGAGCAACTGCAAACCGCCCAGAGGCGACTTGACGAACTATACAAGGTTACCGGCAAACGCCCGAACATCGTGTGGCTCTTGGTCGATGATATGGGGTACGGTGACCCAGGTTGTTATGGTGGAGGAATCGCCATCGGTGCTGCCACATTCAAGAAATATCCACTCAAAAATGTAGGGCTTTGAAATCTTGCTGCACTCGACACCCAAAACAACTACCAGTCGCCGAGAGATGTTGGCAACATTCCCACTTTTTCCAGCGGCATTGCAAAGCCTCAGTAGCATCCACTCTAGTCAAACGGTTCGCTTTGGCGTCATCACCGATGTGCATCAAGATGTCATGCATGATGGCCATGAGCGTCTTGAGCGATTCGTCGAAGCGATGCAACTGGCAAACGTCGATTTCATTATCCAACTTGGCGATTTCTGCGTACCGCATCCTCGGAATTCAGGCTTTATGGAGATCTGGAAGTCCTTTCAAGGCCCCAGGTACCACGTTCTTGGGAACCACGATATGGATGGAGGCTACCAACGCCAACATACGGTACAGTACTACCAGATGCCGGATCGCTTTTACACGTTTGACGCAGGACCCATTCGAGGCATCGTCCTAGATACCAACGATCCAGGCGGCTCTGCAACCGGCTACAAGAAGTACATCGCTAAAGATCAAATCCAATGGCTTGAAGAGCAACTGGCTCAATCCGACCGACCGGTTTGTTTGTTCTTGCACCATCCCTTGGATGAACCCAAGGGGATTGAGAACCGTCGAGAAGTTCGAGCCGTCTTAGAAAAAGCTCAATCAAGATCCTCGAATATCCTCGCAGTGTTTTCAGGTCACTACCATGAGGACTACCATCATCTAGTCCAACAAGTCAGATACTTGCAAATCAACAGTGCTTCCTATGTCTGGTTAGGAGAAGCCGGAGCAAGAGAAACATGGGATCCGCTGATTCACAAGAAACATCCAAGTCTCCGAAGTGTGGCAGCCTACAAAGATCCTCTTTGGGCTCTGGTAACCATCGACTTCTCAAGCAACCAACTCATCGTCCAAGGACGTCAATCTCAGTGGGTTGGCCCAAACCCATGGGAGCGAGGCGTTCAAGAGTC
>JAGWZB010000113.1 GCA_018969045.1 Planctomycetota bacterium
TAGTGGTGGATCGAAATCGATCCAAGCCAATCTCAGACTCGATTCCCGGGAGCTGGCCATCGAAGGTGGGGATTCAGGCACCGCCATCGTTCCGGGCAAACCGCAAGAGAGCCTCATGGTCTCTGCGGTGTCGTGGAAAGGTTTGGAAATGCCGCCTGATCGAAAACTCAAGGACGAGCAGATCGCAGATCTGACCAAGTGGGTGCAGATCGGTGCCCCGTGGGGAAGAGATTTGGGAGGGTCGATCCCAAAGAATACCCCTTACGATTGGAACAAGTGGCGCAGCGAGCATTGGGCATTCCAACCCATCGGTCAGGTGGAAAGCCCTAAACTGGAGGATCTTTCATGGTGCAAAACACCGATCGATCCATTCGTGTTGGAACAGCTCTTAGCCAATGGGCTTCAACCGGCCAAGAGCGCCGATCCTCGCATCTTGGTTCGAAGAATTTGTTTCGACTTGATCGGGTTGCCCCCTGAGCCCCAGGAGGTACGGGCTTTTGAGCAGGAGTATCGCAAGGATCCTGACCAAGCGGTTGCAGAGTATGTCGATCGACTGTTGGCTTCGAAGCATTATGCCGAGCGATGGGCAAGGCACTGGCTCGATGTGGCACGCTACTGCGATGGCCATGGCGGTTTCCTGGACAACGCATCTTACGAGCATGCGTGGCGGTACCGAGATTGGGTGATCGAAGCTTTTGATCGGGATATGCCATTTGCCGAATTTCTGCGATTGCAAATTGCAGGAGACATCATTGGCGAAAAACCTTCATGGATCGCTACAGGTTTCTTGTCCTTGGGCCCAAACTACATCAGCGATGGGGGCGACCCCGATAGCACTGCCCAGGCGAAAGCCGAAACGCTATCGGACCGTATCGATACGCTTACTCAGGGCATGTTAGGGCTTACGGTCGCCTGCGCTAGATGCCATGATCATAAGTTCGATCCGATTCCGCAGGAGGACTATTATTCGCTGGCAGGGATTTTCAATAACAGTTCGACTCAAGAGATCGCGTTAGCTCAACCGGATGTCGTTGAAGCATTTAATAGGCATCAGTCTTTGCTGCAAGGTCAGCAAAAAGTGCTCGAAGGCGTCCGCAATGAGCTTGGTAAGATCCAGGAAGAGGACAGGAAAAAAACGCTTCAAGAGCAGATCCAGATCGAGCAAAAGAAGCTCGAGGAATTAAAACAAGCTGCACCCCCTGGGTATGCCAAGATGCATGCACTGCGCGACACAGGCAGCGCGGACATGGCTGTAGCGATTCGAGGGAACTCGCTAAAAGCAGGCCCCATGGCTCCACGTCGTTTCCTGCGAATTCTCTCAGGAGACGATCGCCAAGTGTTTACCCACGGAAGCGGTCGACTGGAGTTGGCTAATGCCATCGCCGACCCCAGCAATCCACTGGCTGCACGCGTTTTCGCGAATCGAATTTGGATGCACCATTTTGGACATGCGCTGGTGCGCACCCCGAACAACTTCGGGGCCTTGGGCGAGAAGCCAACGCATCCACGACTGCTGGATTGGCTCGCAGCACGTTTGCTAGATACCGGATCGATCAAAGATCTGCATCGAATGATCCTCCAATCGGCCAGCTACCAGATGTCTAGCCAAGTGGATCCGGAGAGTTTTTCCAAGGATGGAGATAACCGATGGCTTTGGAGAATGAACCCTCGGCGGATGGATGCCGAAACATGGCGAGATTCACTGTTACAAGCCTGCGGTGAATTGGACCTTTCGATTGGGGGGCCACCGACGGAGAATATCGAAAGCCATCGAAGAACGCTGTACTTCAAGGTCAGTCGCAACGGAGACGTTTTTGCAACCGATGAGTTTTTGCGACTCTTTGATTTTCCATTGATGCGATCTTCGGTCGCCAAGAGACCCACGAGCATTGTGCCTCAGCAGTATCTGTTCTTGCTCAACAGTTCCTTCATGCAGCAGCGAGCAAAGTCGTTTGCCGCTCGGATCACCAAGGAGTTTGCTGAGGATGCCTCGCGGATCGAGCGAGCTTATCAAATCCTGTATCAAAGATCTCCGACCGATAACGAATTGGTATTGGGTCGCGATTTTTTAAATGCGGCAGGCAACGACCATGCGCAGCGTCAACTGCGATGGGAGCAGTACTCTCAGGTGTTGCTCGGATCCAACGAGCTGATGTACTTGCCGTAATTGCGACCATCCGATCCAAACAAGGAACCGACCGATGAAGCGAAGTTATCCGACAAGTCGACGCGAGATGCTCGGGCGCATCGGTGCGGGATTTGGTACGTTGGGGTTGGCTAGCGTCCTTGCCGATGAGCATCTATTGGCGGATCCGGTATCATCGCCGCCTCATTTTGCGCCCAAGGCCAAACGGGTGATTCAGCTATTCATGCCCGGAGGGCCATCGCAGGTCGATACGTTCGATTACAAGCCAGCGATTGCACAGCATGCTGGCCAGCGTCCCGAATCGGTCGATCGCAAGTCGCTTCGCAATACCAAAAATGGGTTGATGCCCAGTCCGTTTGGATTCAAGCAATACGGACAATGCGGTAAATGGGTCAGCGACATATTTCCTCAGGTGGCTCAATGCGTCGATGACATCTGCTTTATCCATTCGATGCACACCGATATCCCTGAGCATGCAGGGGCTATCCTGATGATGAATCTGGGCAGTTTGCAGCCGAATCGACCGAGTTTGGGTTCCTGGTTGGTGTATGGCCTTGGGTCTGAGAATCAGGATCTTCCAGGTTTCGTCGCGATGAGTCCTCATGCGCAGCCTCGTGGGACTTTAGCCAATTGGGGCAATGCATTTCTGCCGGGTGCGTACGCGGGCACTTACATCAATATTCACCAAATGCGCGTCGATAGCGTGCTGAAGAATCTCAAAAACACAAACTGGACACCGGATCAGCAGCGTCAACAAGTAGATTTGCTCGAGCAACTCAACCGACTCCATCTCCAGCGGCAGCCTGACCCACAGCTCGAAACGAGTCTAGCAACCATGGAGATGGCCTTCCGCATGCAAATGGCGGTTCCAGACGCGTTCGATGTCGCTCAGGAAACCGCTGCGACTTTGGAAATGTATGGTCCAAGCGAGTATGCCAAAGGGTGTTTGTTGGCTCGACGATTGGTCGAGCGAGGAGTTCGTTGTGTGCAGTTGTCGCATTCGATCGACGGATACGATATCGCATGGGACACCGGACATGACGATATTGTAGGTGGGCATAAGCGACTTGCCGACGCATGCGATCAAGGGATCGCTGCATTGCTCAAAGATCTCAAGCAGCGGGGGTTGCTCGACGAGACCTTAGTCATCTGGGGTGGTGAATTCGGACGAGCCCCGACTTCCGAAGGGCAGAAAGGTCGTGACCATGATCACTATGGGTTCACCGTATGGATGGCAGGTGGTGGAGTTCGTGGCGGAATCAGTTACGGTGCGACCGATGAGTTTGGTCTCTCGGCCATCGAGAATCGAGTTCACGTGCACGACTTGCATGCGACCATCTTGCATTTGATGGGGATCGATCACGAGCGGCTGACTTACCGTCATAGTGGCCGCGATTATCGATTGACCGATGTGTCAGGGAAAGTCATCCGAGGGATCTTGAGCTGAGAGCGGCAAGACTAGGTCGTGGGCTCTAAGGGGCTTGGACCCAATCGGCAAGTCCGACGCGGAAGAGTCCTTCGCTGTTTGCTTGCCCTCGGGCCATGATGGGGGTGTTGTAGATCGTTTCGATATTTCCCAAGGCATCCACAGCGATGAGTCCGCCGGAATCTGCGGGTAGGGTTTTATCGATCGCATGATGGGCGGCAGTGCCCAGCGACTCTTTGAGATACTCCATGCGAGCCGAGAGAGCCGAAGCGATGTGATTGCGTATGAACAGTTCCCCGACTCCGGTGCATGAGACAGCACAGGTAGCGTTATTGGCATACGTGCCTGCACCGATGATCGGGGTATCTCCGATCCGACCGTACTTTTTACCGAGCAATCCTCCGGTGCTGGTGGCTGATGCCAAGTTGCCATGAACGTCCAAGACCACGCATCCGACGGTTCCAAGATAGAACAATCGGTCTTGGCCTCGATCATGGTCGAACTTAGAAGTGGCTTCTTTTTTGGAGGCTTGACGCTTTTGCCATTGTTTCCAACTTTCCAGTTGTTGGGGTGTTTTGAAATAATCAGCAGACTCGGTGGGCAGACCAAGTTGCTGGCCGAACGCGTCGGCCTCTTGGCCCACCAAAAACACATGGGGAGTCTTGTCTCGCACAGCTTTAGCTAACGAGATTGGATTTCGAGTGCTGCGAACATTGGCCACAGCACCGCAGGACAAATCGAAGCCGTCCATCAAGCTAGCGTCAAGCGAATGTTCACCGATCTCGTTTAGGACCGCGCCACGGCCAGCGTTGAAGTTGGGGTCGTCTTCGAGTACTTTGACGACCGCTTCGACCACATCGATGGCTTTTGCCGATTGGTCGAGCAGTTGTGTTCCAGTTTTTAGTGCTTTTTGCAGACCTTCGATCCGAGCTTGTCGCTCTTGCTCGCTCCAGCGATCTAGCTCGCCCCCTGCCCCGCCGTGGATTGCGATTGTCCATCGAGGTTTACTCGATTTGGTTTGGGTCTTTGTTGTGTCGGTCACGTTGTTGTTTTGGGCAAGAGAAAATAGGGGGCTTGATGCCATAGCGAAAAGCCAAACGAAGGCCATCAGCATTCCGAAACGATGAGAATGATAACATGGCCAGTATATCGACTCGAACAGTCGCCATGGATGCTTGCAGTTGGACATGATTTGGGTTACTCCCTGCACAAAGCTTCGTCGAGATTCATGATTGTCAGGCACACGTTCGAGAGGGCCGCTAGCTCGATCGGATCGAGTTCCGGGTTGGGTTTGCTCTCTCCGGTGGATAGCAGAGCTAGAGCCTGCTGTTTATCGAGGCGAAACAGATCTTGTTGTTTGCTAAGTGATTTTCGCATCAGTTCCAACTCCTTGTCGGTGAAAGTGCGAGCCAGGACTCGGTTGGAGATGAACTGAAGTTGCTGATCTGGGTCTTGGGTATGTCGAAGTGCTAACTGCGCCAGAGCTCGAGAAGCTTCGACCCAAGTCGGGTCATTGAGTGTTGTTAGAGCATGCAGCGGGGTGCTGGTCTGGGAGGAGCGGACGCGGCAGGCTTGGCGGTTCGATGCATCGAAGATATTGGCTGGGCCTACGGTCCTGCGCCAGAACGTGTACAAGCTCTTTCGATAAAGACTTGCTCCGGAGGACTTGGGATAAGTAAAGTCCCGTTCTTTGGTGATCGCCAAGGAATCCCAGATGCCTTCGGGTTGGTAAGGGTACACCGGGACCCCTCCGACGCGTGAGACCAGCATGCTTGAGGATGCAAGCGCCCAATCGCGCAGCACCATGGCGGGCATTCGAAATCGACTGCCTCGTGCAAACCATTTGTTCTCGGGATCCTTCGACCGCATCTGGGGAGCACAACGACTCGATTGGCGATACGTTGAGCTTAGCAAAATGTTCCTTTGCAACCGTTTGGTATCCCAACCTTCTTGCCTGTACTGGACCGCAAGATAATCCAAGAGAGGACCGTGGACCGGGTACTCGCTTTGGACTCCAAAGTCTTCGGCGGTTTTGATAAGCCCGATTCCGAAGAAGTGTTGCCAGATGCGATTGACCGCTACGCGCGACGTCAGAGGATGCTCAGGGGCGATGAGCCATTGGGCAAGTCCCAAACGGTTGTTGGGAGCCCCTTCGGGCAACTTGGGCAGAAACCCAGGTGTATTGAAGGTGACTTCCTCTTGCGGCTTGAGGTATTCACCTCGAGCGAGCATGTGGGTCTTGCGAGGTTGCGCATCGCTCATGATCATCGGACGAGGGATCTGATCGGCTCGGTAAGCATTCAGTTCGTTGCGAACACCAGCTTGGGCGGCTAACGGGGGAATCTTCGCAGTGAGATTCCCGAGCACTTTTTCGTCGAAGTGTTTGCGCAACGACGGTTCGAGGTTTGTCTTTTCCTCCGGGGTCCGCTGCTCGTCGGCTTTGCCTAAGACGGCTGCGATCGCTTCGGGCAATCCGGTGGTGCTGGGTGTGACATTCAGGCGCCATCCGTTGTAAGAGGCATCGATCAGAGGTTGAGCTTCTTTCTGCAGCGCAGCGATTCTTGCCTCGAATTCCTCGATTCTTTTTTTGTTCTCCTCGGTCGGCAGTTCGATCAATGGAGGAGCGACTCGAATGCGGCTTGAAAAGTACTGCGGAACACCGTTTTCAGGAACTCGATTGAAGGCATCCATGAGGGAGTAATAATCGCGCATCGTGATCGGATCGTATTTGTGGTCATGGCACTGCGCGCAGGCCATGGTCAAGCCCAACCAAGTCGTAGCTGTTGTGTCGATCCGATCAAATAGAATCACAAACCGCTGCTCCTCGGCAATCGCACCACCTTCGCCATTGAGCAAGTGATTTCGATTAAAGCCACTGGCGATTTTTTGTTCGATCGTTGCATCAGGGAGCAAATCGCCAGCCAGTTGCCAAAGAGTGAATTGATCAAATGGCATGTTCTCGTTGAGAGCTCGCACGACCCAGTCTCTCCACATCCACTGCCAAGTATCCCCGTCTTGTTGGAATCCGTTGCTGTCGGCATACCTTGCCGCATCGAGCCAAGAAAGGGACATGCGCTCGCCATAACCAGGATCGGCAAGGAGTCGATCGACTAAGTGTTCGTAGGCCATCGGATCGGGATCTTCCACAAACCGTGCGACCTCTTGGGGGTCTGGAGGTAATCCGATCAGATCGGCATAGAGACGTTTGATCATCGCATGGCGTTGGGTCTGCGGACTGGGGACCAGACCGCTTTGAGCATGGCCTTGGGCGATGAATGCATCGATGGCATTGCTAGCCCACTCTTGAGCCTTCGGCACGCTGGGGCCCTGAGGCGTTTCAAATGCCCAGTGCTTGCTGTACTGAGCACCGCTTGCGATCCAACTTTTGAGCAAATCCTTCTGCGCATCGCTCAATCGGCGATTGGAATTTGGGGGTGGCATCAACGTGTCCGGATCGGTCGAGTCGATCCGATCGATCAGTTGGCTTTTGGCAAGATCGCCTGGAGCGATCGCGTTGCCTACAATCGCCGCTTCCCGATCATCGAGCCGCAAATCGGCTTGCCGTTTGTTGGCATCCTGTCCGTGGCAGTAAAAACAATTCTCTGAGAGGATGGGACGGATGTCTCGATTGAAGTCGATCGGCCCCTGGTCTTGGGCATAGATTCCCTGCTGCGTTGCTAGCAATAAGCAGCAAGATAATCGCAAGATCATTCGGGAGATGGATCTGATGGATAGTTGGGGTCGCATAAGCGTTTTGAGGTGGGGGTGCGATCGAGGTGCAAGGTTCATTATGGTTCAGGCCAGGTTCCATCGCAATTGCATGACGGGTAGATAACCGTCATTGCCAGCAAGGTTTTACTGATCGAACTATCCGGTAAAGCTTTGAAACGCTGGACTGGGCCTAGGTCCCGGTCGATCTTCCAAGCGTCGCTGAGTCGAAGGGATTCTTGGTACCTCGTTTTTCCTGGAGCGTTGTCCCGTGCCGAGGTTGTCGCTGATCGTTCCATTTCAATGCGATTCCCAGGCATTGGAAAACACATTGCTGTCGGTTTTGGAAGTTCGCTCGTGCGACGATGAGTTGATCATTGTCCATCGCGGGCAGTATCAGGATCCGTATGGCTTGGGGGGTGACGAAGCTACGGTCGTTGAGACCGCATCGGCTGCAACGCTCGCTCAGCAGCTAAACACCGCCGTGGAGCAGGCAACGGGGGAAGTGATTCAGGTCGTCTTGCCAGGGACGGTTCTGGAGCCTGATTGGTGCAACGATGCCTTGGGGGCCTTTGACCAAATGGACATCGATCTGATCGCCCTAGGGGTCGATGACGCCAAGTCGGGGCAAGTCCATTATGGTTTCGAGTCGGATTCGTTGCCTCAGCGAAGTTTTTCGACCGAAGCTGGGAAGATTGCTGGACCGCTTCTTGCAGGAACGATGATTCGCAGGAGTGCGATTGAGTGTCTGGGTGGTTGGAACACCAAGATCCCCAGCGATCTGATCGACTTTGAAATGAGTCTGCTTGTCAAAGTCCTCGGATTGCATGTCGGAGTTGTCCAAGACGCTTTGGTTCATTGCAGCGAACCCCGATCGATGGTGTTGTCGCACTATGAGCTAGGACGCTCGATCGGACAGCTTGCTTGTGCGTTTAGCGAAGCGTCTGAGTTGGATATTTCCGATTCCACGATCACCGTGGAACCTCTAGTCAAGCGGCTTGGTCAACTAGCCAGTGGATTGGTAAGTCCCAAGCTTGCGGCTCAGAGACTCGGATGGGTCTTGGGTGTTCGTGACCGCTGCTGGGTCAAGCCCATCACGAGCCGGATCGAGAATGCTTACCAAGCCTTTACCCTGCTCCATGAGTCTTGGGAACAAGAGCCTTCGGTTTTGGCCAATCCTGGCATCTCGACCCCAGATCGCCAGTCCACTCGCAAAGCGGCTTAAAAAAGGCTTTATCCAGTGGCATCATTGGTTCCGATCGAGTTGCTGCGGGTTTAGGATTCTGGCCAATCGATTCTGCTTAGGATATGATCACGCGTTTGGTAGTCGGTTGCCTCGGTCTTTGTTTTTCGAGCAACCCTGTTCCTCCAACGCTTGGACTTATCTGCAATGACAACACGCAAGGTTCGCGTCGCGATCGTCGGTGCTTCAGGATACACGGCCCTCGAAGCGATTGAGTGGTTGATCGATCATCCTCATGTAGAAATCGTAGCTGCGACGAGTCGCCAAGCCGACGGCAGTATGCTTTCGGATATGCACCCCTCGCTGGTTCGTAGAATTCGCTTGCCGGTCGAGGACCTCAATGCACAGCAGATCGCCCAGCGATGCGATGTGGCGATGACTTGCCTGCCGCATGGCGCTTCGGCCCATATCATCATGGAACTTCTTGCGGCCGGTTGCCGCGTGATCGATCTTTCGGCAGATTATCGCTTAAGCACCCCGGAGCTCTATCAGAAGTGGTATGGAGAAGCGCATCCGGATCCAGGTCGATTGGGCTCGACCCCTTACGGTCTGCCTGAGCTCTTTGCCGACCAACTAGCCAATGCTCCGTTGGTTGCCAACCCAGGTTGCTATCCGACTTCGGCGATCCTGCCACTGTCGCCGTTGCTCAAAGAAGGGTTGATTTCACCCAAGGACATCGTTGTCGACAGTAAATCGGGGGTCAGTGGAGCCGGTAGGACTCCCAAGCTTGGGAATCTCTATTGCGAAGTCAACGAATCGATCAGTGCGTACTCGGTTGGGAATCATCGGCATCAACCAGAGATCGTCGACATCGTTCATCGATTTAGCGGCATCGAGCCCGAAATCATCTTCACCCCACACCTGACACCGATGGAGCGAGGGATTCTATCGACGATCTATGTCCATCCATCAGCTGGCGTGACAGCCAATCAGATTCGCGAGTGCCTGACGACTTACTATCCGCTCGATGGATTTGTTCGAATCGTGTCGCATTTGCCGGCGACCAAATACGTGGCGCGCACCAACTATGTCGACATCGCTGTTCGAGAGAATGGACCTCGGGTAATTCTCCTTAGCGCCATCGACAATTTGGTCAAGGGTGCCAGCGGGGCTGCAGTTCAAAACCTCAATCACATGTTTGGAATTCCCTCATCGATGGGGCTAAAGTGATCCCCGCCGCGCGAACATTACCGAGTCGATGGACCCAAGCTATGTTGGATTGGTCTATTTGGTTTTTTGGATAAGCAGCAAATGGCGCTCAAGAGTCACACCCAGTGGAAAGAAGAATTGATCATCACCGACGAGCAGGGAAACAGTTTTTGTTTCGGCTGTGGCTGGGGCGTCGAGCCTCCGGTGGCTTACATTCCCTCCCAAGTCGATTGGAGTCGCTGCGTCCCAGGGTGGCTCACCGACCGTCGCTTGGAGGTGATAGATCTGATCAAGCAGGAGGGCCATCTGGTTGAGGATTGGCCTTATCCAGAGGTTCGCCCAGCGAACGATTCGGCGTTTTAGACTGAGGAATCGTGATTTTCTTTCAGGGGGAATTCCCCGAGGGCGCGACTAACAAATTCCAGTTGGATTGGAACGGAATTTGCGGATAGTTTTGGTAGCTACTCAGATTCATTCCGCCAATTTGGCACGGTTTGCTGAGATGTGCTGGTGTTAACTTGTTGGGAATTTGCTCATTCTCGGGAGTGCTCGAAGATGAATCGACCGATGTCCACTTGGAAATTGTTGGCCCTTCTGGCTGTGGTTGCAGGACCTGTAGGGTATTGGATGCTTTCTGGGTCAGGGGTCAGTCCCTCTGCGGCTTATGCTCAGCAAGCCGCCCAGGCGACCCAAGCTCGCACGCAGTTAGATCCGAATCTGATCGCTCCTGCGGAGCAGCTTTCCAAAGCGTTTCGCGAAGTTGCCAAGTCGGTCAAGCCGTCGGTGGTGAGTATCAAGTCCTTGGTCGAACGTCGCAATGTAGCCCAGCGCGGTGGGATGCGTGGATTTCCACAAGGGCTACCCCCTGAGATCGAAAGATTCCTCGGGCCTGGATTCGGACTGCCAGACATGCAACCCGAAGAGGAGCTCGCAGGTCCAGAGGGTATGGTCCAGTTGGGGTTAGGCTCAGGTGTGATTGTCCGCCAAGACGGCTACATTTTGACCAACAACCACGTTGTCGCCAACGCAACGGAATTGGAAGTTTATCTCAGCGACGATACCAAGTACGTTGCCAAGGTGATCGGAACAGACCCAAGGACCGACCTTGCGGTTTTGAAGATCGATGCCACCGGCCTGATTGCCACGCCGGTAGGAGACTCCTCGAAAGTCGAAGTCGGTGATTGGGCGATCGCGATCGGTAGCCCTTTTGGTTTGGCTCAAACCGTGACGGCTGGCATCATCAGCGCCACGAAGCGGACCGACCAAGGCATCACCCCTTACGATGATTTCATCCAGACCGATGCAGCGATCAACCCGGGCAATAGCGGTGGGCCTCTGCTGAATTTGCGGGGCGAGATCATCGGCATCAATACCGCAATCGCTTCTCGCGGAGGCGGGTACAACGGGGTTTGCTTTGCAGTACCGAGCAACACCGCGTCGCGAGTCCTAAGTGACTTGATCTCCAATGGAACGGTTTCTCGCGGATTCATCGGTGTGCGTCCAGCGTCGATGTCCCCGGAGATCGCCAAGCAGTTAGGGCTCCCGGTCGATCTTAAAGGTGCTTTGGTCGAAAGCGTTACCAAAGGCATGCCCGCTGACAAAGCCGGGATCCGCGCCAAGGACGTGATTGTCCAGATTGATGGCGTGGCCATTAAATCCGATTCGGCTATGCGTCGTGCCATCGGCGAAACCAAACCAGGTACCACTGTAAACGTCAAAGTCTACCGCGACTCCAAGACGATTGATATTCCCGTCACGGTCGAATTGCTCGATGAGAAAGCACTTGCGGCAAGCGATCGCCAACCGATTCAGAACATCCAACGAGCCCTTGGCTTTGCAGTCGATTCGGTTCCTGCGAATATTGCTAAACGCTTGCAACTCGAACCTGGCGAAGGGATCATCGTTACAGAGATTTCCCGACGAAGTCGCATCCCTGGACTCAAAGTCGGTGATGTGATCTTGTCGGTCAATGGAACTGCGGTCAACTCGGTCGATGATTTTGCCGACGCAGTGGGAGAAGTTCGAGGAGGCGAAGCCTTGTCGCTGGTAATCCGAGACGAGAACTCCGAGCGGATGATCACCGTTCGCTAGGTCGACACTCGACTCAAGATCAGCAGAGTCGAAGGTGCATTTCTGATTTCAATTTACGTTGTGTACCTAGCGTTCTTGCTAGGTACCAGCAGCTAGCAGGAGCGGGAATCTAACTGAGGATCTCATGGATTACATGCCCGTGCACGTCGGTCAATCGACGGTCGATTCCGTTTTGACGGACGCTCAATCGCAAATGATCGATCCCTAGCAAGTGCAAGACGGTGGCATGCAAGTCATAGCACCAAGTCTTGTTCTCGACAGCTTGGTAACCCCAATCGTCGCTTTTACCATAAGCCACTCCGGGTTTAACTCCCGCCCCCCAAAGCCAAGTCACAAAGCTTCCACCGTTGTGATCGCGCCCTAAACTGCCTTGGGCAAACGGTGTTCGGCCAAATTCCGTCGTCCAGATCACCAGCGTATCGGAGTCCAATCCGCGAGCCTTGAGGTCTTTGAGCAAGGCGGCGATCGGTTGGTCGACACTCTTGGCCATCGGAGGCAACTCGGTTTGGATGTTACCATGATTGTCCCAGTTGTTGGTGGCTCCTTGCGGACCACTCCAGACTTGAACGAACCGAACCCCCCGCTCGACAAGCCTTCTGGCAAGCAAACACCGTCGGCCAAAATCGTCAGTCGATGGCTCTGAGAGTCCGTAGTCGGTGTGCGTTTGCTGCGTCTCTTTGCTTAAATCAAACGCTTCGGGCGCTGACAACTGCATTTTGGCCGCCAATTCATAACTAGCAATCCGCGCCTCAAGCCGACTATCGCCTGGATGAGTTTGGCTGTGTTGTTTGTTAAGCATCTGCAGGAGCCCTAAGCCTTCGCGATCTGCATCGCCGTTTGCAAAGGAGTACTTGCTATCGGGTACCAAATCGGGAATCGGTACTTTGGCATTGGCTTGCAAGACCACCCCTTCATGCACGCTTGGCAAAAAACCTGCGCTAAAACAGCCTTGTTGGTTGTAAGGCAACCCGCGAGCATCGGGCAAGACCACAAAGGTCGGTAGATTGTCGGTCAGGCTACCAAGGGCGTACGAGATCCAAGCTCCCATGCATGGAAAGCCCGGCAGGAGAAACCCAGAATTCATCATGTAAGTGCCCGGACCATGGACATTGGTCTTGGTCGTCATGGCCATGAGAAAAGCCATTTGATCGACCAACTCGGCTTGCTTAGGGAAAAGTTCGCTGACCCATCGCCCCGACTGTCCATGTTGGGAGAATCGATAAGGGCTCTTCATCAGTGCCCCAGCAGGTGCAGTGAACCCTTCAGGCTTCTCCTTGGGTCCTAGCATCTGACCGTGCAATCGCTCAAGCTCAGGCTTGAAATCGAACAAGTCCATGGGGCTTGCACCTCCGGTCATGAACAACTGGATGATCCGCTTGACCTTCGGGGTATGGTGCACCGATGCAACGCCATGCTGCGCCAGTCCAGGGCTTTGAAGCATTCCGGCTAGCGCTAGAGCACCAAAGCCCCCTCCGGACTGCAAAAGCACCTGCCTTCGACTCGTTAGCGGTTTCATTTTAATTCACTGCTACGGGATAAATAAAAATTCGTTCGAGTTGAACACCATGCGGCA
>JAGWZB010000114.1 GCA_018969045.1 Planctomycetota bacterium
AAACCGGGTGTTACTCGTCACCCGTTACCCTGATCTTACCGGATTTCTCATTGGATGCACCGGCAGATGCATCAGGCTCGGTAGCCTTTGGGTCTGCTGCAGGTGCCTGACCTATGGTCACTTCGGTGGTGCTTGAAGCTTCTGCGGCGGGTGCCTGCTGGGTTGGAACCGGTGGTGCCGTCGGAGCCGAAGGAGCAGGCAAGTCGCCCGATTCGGTGATCGCAGGTTTCTTCGATGTCACCGAAGTCCCCTCGGTGGCTGGCGAAGCTGAGACCGGAGCATTCGAGGCAGGAAGATCAGACGGCGAGCCGACAGCAGAATTACCCGTAGTTTTCGTTGGATCTGTGATAGCTGGGTTACCGAGCGATTCGATCAGGATCGGGTTGCCATTGCTATCGATTGGAATTCGGCGAGTCACGGTCCGAGGAACCAAACGAATTTCGGTCACCGGAACGGTCTTCATCACCTTTTGGGGTACAGAGACCGTCTGGACAACTCTTTCCATACGAGTGGTGGTGATCGGGGTTTCCTCGATGACCACTTCATCCTTGTAAACTTCTTTTTGTACGGTTACTGGTCGGACGACTTGCTCGGTGACGTATTCGGTTTTCTCTTTCGCGATCCGCTTGGTCATCGGTTTTGAAACCGTTTGCGGAACGAAGACTTTTTCTTGCACAGGGACCATCTTTTGGACCTGGACAGGAATTTGCTGCGCGACGACTTGGTTCTCGTAACGAGTGGTTGTAATCGGGGTTTGTTGCTGGACAACTTCGTTCTGCATCCGCGTGGTGGTCACCGGTACCTGTTGCTGCATGACTTCGGTCTGCATCTTTTGGACCGTCACCGGGACTTGTTGCTGTAAGTACTCGGTTTGCATCTTCTGCACCGTGACGGGAACTTGAACGGTCTGCGTTTGGGGCATGAGGCTCGTTTGAG
Source organism: Planctomycetota bacterium (assembly GCA_018969045.1). Taxonomy (GTDB): domain Bacteria; phylum Planctomycetota; class Planctomycetia; order Pirellulales; family Pirellulaceae; genus JBKCUI01. The sequence continues at coordinate 937 of JAGWZB010000114.1, forward strand.
GGATCGCCACTTGTTGGTAGTTGGGCTGATAGTAAACAGCCGTGGACGTTTGCCCTTGAGCTTGGTAGGGGACCCAATTCAATCCACCTTGCTGGTAGACGGGTTGACCGGTAGATGGGTTGACCCCGTATGCGGGCTGAGTCCAACGCAGATGGTATCGGACATCGCCGGGTTTGTAGTAGTTCTGCGCCATGTAGCCACCGGCATCGACCGTCGCAGGTTGATAGGTTGTCACAGGCATCATCGACGTGACGGCTTGAGCTTGCATGACGGTTTCGGTCACGGGGCGCTGCACTGCAACGGTTTGCGACTGCATGGTCGTTTCGGTCACGGGGCGCTGAACGGTGTACTGCTGTGTTTGATACGTCGTCTCGGTGACCGGCTTTTGGACCAAAAAATTCTGTACAGCGATTTGGGTTTCCGTGATCGGCTTTTGTACCGTGGTGTACTGGGTTTGATATTGGGTCTCAGTGACTTGTTTGTAGGATGTCACCGTCTGCTCGACTTGGGATGTCTCGCTCACGAGGGTCGTTTCATCGACGTACTCGACTTTCGTCACTGGTTTGAGAACGGAGTATGTTTGATTGACGGTGGAGGTTTCGATGACCGGACGACGCACGGTAACCGCTTTGCGTTCGACGCGAGTTTCGGTCACAGGCCGATAGCTGACGATCTCGCGCTGGACCATCACCTCTTGAATTTCAACTTTGTTGCGCGTGATCGGAACTTGTTCGTAAACGGTTTGAGTCTGCAGTCGATAGCTAATCGTAGGAGTCGCCGCGGCGCACGGTGCGCAGTCTTGGCTGAGACCATCACCTGCCAAGAGACTCAGGACGATCGCTGTTGCCAATGGAACTGGGAGCACCAAGTTGCTTTGGAGCAGAGATACAAAAGCAAGACGGTTTTCGGATCGATGGGACATCTGGGATCGCACTGAAAGGAACTTGAGAAATTTCCGAAAGGATGTCCAATATTTTTGTCAAAGTCCCCGTTTGGATCAAATAAGAAATCGGTATCGCGAACAAAAATCCGAATGCAAAATGTTTTCCTTAGGTTCTTTAGGAAAAGTCCCTTTTTTTTCCCGGATCGTAAGACATTTACAATTTTGCAAACCCTCCAGTCGCTACGATCGATGCAATCGGATCAAAACGTGACGAGAACCATGCCGCGGGCCATCCTATCCTCCTTAAACCTCCTAGCCTAACACCCCGGTTTCTATGCTTGCTAACGATCTTGGCGTCTTGGTGGTAGGTCATGGGACTCGCAAGCCCAGTGGTCAGGCCCAATTGCTGCAATTGGTCGAGCACATGCGGCAATCGGAGCCCCGGTGGATCATCGAGCCCTCGTTTTTAGAATTGGCCACACCGACCATCGAGCAAGCGATCGCCAAGCTTAGTTCCCAACAAATCCGACGCATCATCGTGGTACCGATCCTGCTCTTTAGCGCAGCCCATGCCAAGAGCGATATTCCCGATGCTGCCCAAGCATCCGCTCGGGAGCATCGAATCACCGTCGTAGCCCAGACACCCTCTCTTGGGACGACCCCTGAAGTCATCGCGCTTTCGAATCGCAGGTATTTGGAGATCACCGCCCAAGCCTCACAAGAGGGTTGTCCTGAGGGTCACTGCGGGCATGGACTTGACAATCCCTGCGGCAGGTCCTGCACGGTGCGAGGCAAGACGTATCGTCGGATCGCTTTGGCCATGGTAGGACGTGGCACAAGCGACGTAGCGGCCCTCGAACACATGCGACACTTTACCCATTTGGCGAATTCGCAGCGATCGACCCAATGGGTCTCGACTGGATTTTTCGCAGGAGGCAAACCCACCGTCGATGAGCTCTTTGAGCAAGCCGCTGTTGCGATGGCTGAGCAAGAACCCTGCGATGCCGTTGTCATTCAACCCCACTTGCTCTTCGAAGGTGAATTGATGGATCAACTTCGATCCAAAATCGTTCAATACCGTCAGCAGTATCCCGATCGCCATTGGGTGCTTGCAAGAAGCTTGGGCGCTGACGGCGCGCTGGCAGAGGTCTTTATCCAGTTCGTTCGCAGTGCAGCCGCAAACGTTTGACGGGTTAGGCGATTATCGAGAGCGGGCTTGACGATGCCCGGGCGCCGTTGAATCCTCTTGGCCTGGATCGTCCGCTGCATCCGATGCCGATCGCTTGGCATAGTAAGCGGCTTCATCGACTCCATCGCCATCAAAGTCTCCGACGACGACGTTTTCGCCCTCGCCCTGGATTTCAAAAACACGATCGGTCGCGTCGAGTCGTCCGTTGTTATTGCTGTCGACAATCACACGATCTCCACGCACCACTGCGATCTCATCGATACCATCGCCATTGAAGTCACCGACGATGGCGATATCTCCGGTCTGACCAAACTGAGCATAGCCATCGGTTGTGCGATCCAATTGCCCATCGCCGTTGACATCCAAGACCCAGCGACCGTCTTGGAAGATGCCCAGGGTCGATACACCGTCACCATTAAAATCCCCTGCGATCGGCTGATCGCCTCGGGTGCCGAATCGAAATACGTGATCGATCACATCCGATCGAGGATCGCCTTGGCTGCCCCGTTGCATCAACCGAACCAAACTCTCTTGGTCCAGGGGCGGAGGCAAGTTCTTGGGCTTGGATTTGACCCGGTTCTCCGGATCGGGCAAGCCAGGTTCGCGTTCGATGGCATCTCCGTCGCCGGGCCGTGCTACTCCCCAAACACCGATATCATCTTTGCCGTCGCCATCCCAATCACCCACAACAGGCAAATCTCCAACCGAACCGAGTTGGGCCCATAGATCCGAACGGTCCCACTGTCCGTTTCCGTTGATATCGATGAGCCATTCGCCGTCCTTAAACAACGCCAACTCATCGATGCCATCGCCATTGAAATCGCCGGCCAATTGCGCAGCACCTTGGACGCTAAAGGCCCGTCTGGATGCGAGGCGACTGGGGCTTTTCATGGCAGCTACGATCTGCCAACGGCCTGAATCCATCGCATCGACGGTCCAAGTCGTCGCATTGAGCATTCGAGCCGCCGTGGCGACTTTTTGGCGATCCACGGTCCGCCTATCCTGATATCCGCGAGGCTCTCCGGCGTTGATGACGCTTAGGTGCCACGTGTAATCGACGTGGAACCCCGCGATGCTCTGAGGCAATTGCAAAGGCTCTAGCCGAGCAAGTACGACCCAAGGCGGATTCGATGGGAATCGATACACATCGGCTCGCTGAGGCGCAGGCATCAACGGCTTGGGATCGATCGGTGGGACCGGTGGCGGAGGGGGTGGCGGAGGAGGAGGTGGTGGGGGGGGCGGTGGCGGAGGAGGTAAAACTCCGATGAGAACTTCGCTAAAGTTATTCTCGATCGAAGCCCCCCTAGCGACGACCTGAACAAACAGCAGCGCATCGTTATGAGGATCTGCTCCGGGCCGGCTAGCCAGCATGTCGATCGCCGCTTGGATATCCTCTGGAATTCCCTGACCAGCATTGATCGCATTTCCGCCACTGGACCCGGGAGTATCCCAGCCATCATCGAGTTTGCTATCCGAAGTGCGCTGGTAGATGTGGTATTTACCTGGCCGCAAACCATCGAATCGATAGAAGCCGGTTGCATCGGTCAGGACCTCGACGCTTGAATCGCTGTAGAAACCCGGTAGGACATCGCTGTTGGACAACACCGACCCATCGAGTTTGCGCAACTCCAACCTCGATCCGGCGATGGGCAAATCGTCCGGCGTTCGAACCCCTTGGCGAATCCCCGTCAGGTCGCTCGGGGGCAGTCCATCGCTAGTGAGCAGTTCGGCTCCATCTTGGAACACAAACCCACTGATGACTCCTGAAGGTATTTCCATAAAGTCATAATCGACTGCATCGAGTCCATCTGGAAGGACGATCGCGGTGATCGAGTCGGTAAGGCTCGCGTTACCACCGGCGCTGCCTGATTGCTGGCCACCTTGAAAATAACCTTGAGGTTGTCGCTGGCTTAACCAGTAGGATCCGGGTGCTAGCCCTTCGAATCGGTAAGTCCCATCGGCGTTGGTCGTGGTGGTCGCCAGGACCTTCGCGTTGCGATCTAGGAGTTGGATCTCTACGCCTTGGATCCTATTTTCCCCAGAGCTCCAACTCCCATTCTCGTCCAAATCCTCATAGACTTTTCCGGAAATCGAGCTTGGCAAACGTTCGCAGAAATTGTACTCGATGGCCGTTTGCCCACCGAGCAATTGAATCGAATCGATCCGAGTTCCATTGGTGGCAACCCCGGTTGGCTGGCCACCGATCGTTCCAGCTTGGCTCGATCCATCGATCAGCCCTAAGGGTTGGGATTGGATCACTGCATACAGACCGATCGGCAACCGATCAAACTTGTAGGCACCCAGAGAATCGGTTTGGGTCGTCGCGATGATTTTGCCTGAGCGATCGACCAAGGTCATTTTCACATCGGCGATCGGTTTGGACCCAAGCGGATCGGCGCTAAAGCAAGCGAACCCTGGAAGCCCGATATGGACATTGCCTGAAATCGACGAGGGTTCTATCTCTCCGAAATTGTATTCGACACCTACATCACCACCGCTTAGGAGGATGTTTCCTAGTTGATCATTCGCAAGAACCGATCCACGGATCTGATCTCCGACTCGTCCCGGAGAATCTTGTCCATCAAAGAGCCCCAAAGGCTGAGTCTCCAGCAGCGAGTACAAGCCAGGTGGTATGTTATCGAAGCGGTACGAGCCATCCGACGTGGTCATCGAGACAAGCCGAACGTTTTGACCGGTAACCGTCTGGTTTGAAACCAGCTCGATCGTTACGCCAGGAATTCCTTTTTCCGAAGGATCCTGCTGACCGTTGTCGTTGTTATCCAGATAGACTCTTCCGGCGATCGAAGAGGGGATGAGGATCTGAGGTGTTGTGGCGGCCAAACCAGCGGATCGATCCCGTTTCCCTTGATCGTTATCGGCTGGCAGGCTCAGCGGCGATCCGGCTTGCTTGGCCTGATCCAACTGGGAATCGTAACGGTTGAAGAAACGGCCCGAGGCGTTTGCGTTTCGATAATGAGGCGCACTGAACTGGGCACTGAACATGGACCCCTCGAACTCTGCCCCCGAGGTGATCGGATCCAGCCCTTCATTGAACTCTTGGACATCGACGCTCGAGTACAGATGCTGGACTTCATCCACATCGATCGAAAAGACCAAGCGATCCCCTGCATAAAAGTTCTCGAAGTGAAGAACCAGTTGCATCGATCCATCGAGAACCTCGGCCCATACACGAGCCTCGGGGTCCTGGGCCTCAAGCGACTCGATCTTGAAGCCGAACGCATGGTCGGCACCCCGACCTGATTCCAGGGTGTCAAACAGATTGTCAGCGACACTGAAGCCAGATGTGTTCTGGTCGGTATCGATCACAATGCGATCGAGTTTGGTCCCCGCAACACCCCCTTCAAAGGTGACATAAAAGGAATCCCCATGAGCATCGGAGCCCGAATCCTCTTCGACATAAACACCGCCGATCCAGAGCGGTTTTACGCCGATAGGATCGGAGTTAAAGACAACGCGGGGCTCGAGTGTCTCGATCCGACTGCGACGGAATAAACCTTGGAGCATACCTCCCAAGGACGATCGAATTCGAGCTCGTCCAGAGCGACTCATCGGATGCGCTCCCGGGCACTCGAGTCCTCGTACTGGGCCGACACCGGATGGATGAATCGGCCTTGAGCATCCGCACCCGCAAGAACCGATGCGATATCCCAAGATCGAATCGTCGTATCGAAAGACCCCGAAAACAGATGATCCCGGCTGGCTCGAAGGACCGCGATCGTTCCATCATGCCCGATCAATTTGATACCCACGAGCCTCTCAGGCTCGGGTTCCAAAGCAACAGTTTGCGGCTTGACGATCCGAATCGTATTGTCCGATCCACTGACCGCATAACGATCATCGGGGAGTCTTTCGATCGCCATGAGCCGCCCGGCCCCCAGATCGTTCTGGTACTGAACCGATTGAGATTTCAGCTCAATCCCTACCAATCGTCGATCTTCGCCGACACTATAGAGCATCGAATCGTCTTGAGAAAAGCACATCGCTCGAACGCGGTGGTTGTGTGCAGCGATCGCAAATCCAGCTTCGTTGGCCATCTGACCACGTCCGGTCAACGGTTTGATCCTGACCACACCGTCACGGCCTGCAAAAGCAACCATGGTTTTGGATTCGTTTACCACCAAAGACCTTACGTCAGCCGACTCGCTCCGGTGATCGACCGTCCACTGAAGCGAAGCCAAATCGAGTCGGTAAATCGAGGCATCGAAGCCCCCGACCAAGAGGGACTCCTTGCCCACAAATTTCAAACACAACAGCGCATGAGGCACTTCGATTCTCCAGAGCTGTTGCCATGCACCCAATGAGGAGTCGGTATTGTCGCTAGAGGGTAACTTGTCTGCCCCGGGGAGCCTCTTCCAAACTTGCAAACGTCCATCCTTGGCGCAGGTCGCTAGCAACTTGCCATCCCATGAGAACTCGATGGCTTGGACCCAATCGCGATGCCCTCCGAGCAACGAGGATTTGGGAAACCCCGAGGCGATGTCGTTTAAGCTAAAGAGCCGGATCGCATGGTCATCGCCTGCGGCGGCGGCAAATGCGCCTTGGGGATCGATCGCAAGAGCCGTTACGACCGGACTATCGGAGGCTTGGCTCAAAGGGGCCAGCCTCAGTACCGGTGGTACAATCGCTACAGCCCCTTTCTCCGGCGAACTTTGCGCGCAGAGGCTGCGGACCATGACCAAGCATGCCATGGACCAAATCACAAGCATCATCAGCGATTTTACAGGGGTTACCCTGGGCTTAGCCATTGCCCGAGCGCCTTTTTACGGGTCTAAAAGTCCGAATACAATTCATGCTTTCTGGGATATCGACGGACCAGCTTGGGCTCTTTTAGGAATCCAACGGTAGAATCCAATGCAACCGAGAATCGATCCATTTAGGCAAGTTATGATGGTTGGACCGAAGGCATGAGTTTGTCGCTGCGAAGCCAGTTCTTGATCCCAATCGTCGCGATGCTGCTGTTGGTTTGCCTAGCCGTCACTGGTCTCTCATGGCGATTTGCTTCGAATACCACACGGGTGGCCACCGAAGCCCGGCTGCGAAATCTGCTGCAGCTTTGCTCGGTGAGTAAATACCCCTTGACCCAACCGGTCCTAGATCAAATTGGCGAATTTTCGCGATGCAAGATTAAGGTGGTCGATCAGGTCGCAGTCACCAACCGGCTCTTTTCTAGCGACCAGAGCGATGGCACTTACGATGGATTAGCAATCCCCTTGGATCGAACAGAGGATCCATCGGGGCTCCAGTTATCGGGGCTTGAATCCGGCAATTTCTTGCTGGCCCTCTCGGATCCTCAAGAGCGATTTGAACGCACCACCCAAGCGTTTTGGTTGCCCATGGCCACTGGCATTCTCTCGACGCTAGCTTGCTCTGCGATCGCCCTTGGGATCGCCAATCGCATGGTTAGACGACTCGAAGTGCTCAAGACCCAGGTCAATCGAATCGCCATGGGGGAGTATGCAACCGTCGAAGTCGATCCGCGTGCCCGCGACGCGATCGCTTCGTTGACCCATTCGATCAACTCGATGAGTCAGCAATTGGAAAAGGCCAAGGAGGAGATTGCCAACTCGGAACGCTCGCGACTGATCCACATGCTTGCCAACGGGATGGCTCATCAACTCAGAAATAGTCTCGCTGGAGCGGTACTGCTGTTGCAGACAGTGATCAAACGCAACCCACAAAACGCACCCCATGAAATCCAAATGGGGCTCCAGCAAATCCAACTTGCCGAGGAATCCATCCGGAGATTATTGACCATCTCTCGCCACGGCCGATCGGGAAACGATCAAGCACTAAGTGTCCAGCAGATCCATGAGCAAATCGATGGATATACACGCTCGTCGGCCGATCATCACTGCATCGATCTGAAAATGGTATGTTCGGGTGAAGATCTGCCTCGTAGGATTACCAAAGGCACATCGGTCATCAGCGCCCTTTTGAATCTGGTACTCAATGCCATGGAAGCGGCCAGTCAACAGGTCACCAAAGCGGGCGATCCAAACGCTTCCCAAACTCAACAGGGAATGGTCCAGTGCCGTTATGTCTGGGATAGCCAGTGCGGTTTGCACCGCTGGTCGGTCAGAGACAACGGACCGGGGCCAGAGGCGAGCATCAAGGCCAAGATGTTCGAGCCATTTGTGACCAGCAAACCCGAAGGAATCGGCTTGGGACTACCAACGACAGCCCTGCTTGCTAAAGAATTGGGGGGAGATTTACAGTGGCACCGCGACGGACAATGGACCGAATTCGTTTTTACGATCCGCGACTCGTGAAAGAATAAATAGACCATGAGCCTCATTTGGATCATCGACGATGAGCAAGCTATTTGCTATGCATTGAGAGCCAACCTGGAAGACCAGCGCTATCGCGTCGAAGTTTTCTCGTCGGCCGAGCCTGCGCTCAAGAGTCTAAAGAAGCACCAACCGGATCTGATTCTCCTGGATGTGCGACTGCCCGGAGCAAGCGGGCTGGAGGTTCTTGAGATACTAAAAGCCGACCATCCCCAGATCCCTGTGATTCTCATGACCGCATTCGGGGATCTTCAAACAGCCGTTCAAGCTGTCCAGGCCGAGGCCTTCGAGTACTTGACCAAACCCTTTGACTTAGAGACCGTCCTGCAAGCGGTTCGTCGAGCGCTTGCACAGCGTCAGCTGCGGGCCAACACCAAGGATTTGGGCCAAAGCCTGTGGGCAGGCGGAGAACCCCAGCAACCCGAGTTGATCCTCGGTAAATCCGCAGCGATGCAAAACGTGTACAAGCAGATCGCCAGGGCTGCTTCGATGGACTCGACGTTGCTGATCCAAGGGGAGGAAGGAACCGGAAAGAACTTGGTGGCCGTGATGGTGCACCGATTTAGTGCCCGTCAAGACCTGCCGATGCTCAGTGCCACGGCCATCCCTGGAAAGGACCTTGAACTTGAAATCGAACTCTTTGGAGCAGGCAGACCCGGCAGCGATGCTCTTCAGCCCCTTCGCACCGGACTTCTGGAACTTGCGGGCCAAGGTACCTTGCTGATCGACGAGGTCGGTGCGATATCGCTGGCCAATCAGCTGCGACTCATTCGCGCCATCGAGAACAAGTCCTTTTGCCGAGTAGGAGATACCCAGACCCGCGAACTTCAGTGCAGAATACTGTTCACATCAAGCCACAGCATCTCCAAACTTGTCAGCGAAGGCGAGTTGGACCGACGCTTGGCCTCCCATTTAGAAGTTTTCACCATCGATCTGCCGGCGCTCAGGGACAGGCCCGAAGACATTATTCCAATGGTGCGAACATTTTTGCAAAGCAAAACTCTGCCGCCGGGGATTCAAATCACTAAGGCCGCTTTGGAGGAGTTGCAACGACGCTCATGGCCAGGGAATGTTCGCCAGTTGAAACTGACCGTGGAGAAATCGGCCATGAGAGCCACAGGAGGAATAATCCAGTACGAAGACCTCCCGCCAGAGCCCGCCTCGGACTCGGCCGATGCACCCATGAGCGAAACCCAAGCACTCTTGGAGTCTGCCGTAAGAACTTGGACCATCGAAAAGCTCGACAAGGCGACAGACAAAGCAACGACCACCACCTCTAGCACGCAAGAGGATCTGCCCGGAACGCTTTATGAAGACTTCCTCAGCGCCGTCGAACCCGGAATGCTCAAGGCGGTTCTGGATCATCATGCCGGGAATCGCGCCGCGGCAGCAAGCACCCTGGGCCTGCACCGATCAACACTTCGCCAAAAAACCCGCAGGTATCGACTCGATCCGGATAAATAATCCCTGGGGATTCACCAGCGGCAGGCCATACTAATAGGCACACTCCGCTGTTCCGTCTGCTGTATTGAATCAAGTGCAGAACTTACCCAGGACAACAATCATCCCTTTGTTGACGGGAACAAAAGAACCGGAACCGCAGCCAACGACGCCTGCGAGAGCAACGTCCGGCGACGGCGGACGCGGGGTTTTTGACGGCATTGACCTTAGTGACGGCATTGACGGTATTGACTGCGGACATTGTTGACGAGGTTGACCTCATTGGTTGGATGACCTCATTGGCGATTTGCTCATCGGCCTTGGCCTCCAACAACGTCAACTTGGTCAATCTCGTCCGCGGTCAATCCAGTCAATCTTGTCAACACTGTCAATGCCGTCAAAGAGTTGCCGCCGCCAGGCGGCTTCGCTCTCCGGCGCTTCAAGACACTCTGGAAAAAGGCGTTCGAGAACTCGGCTAACCGCTGCGAGGCTAGAAAGTGGATCGCAGAGAGTGGAAAGTGGAAAGTAGAGCGGTCCTGCGGAGAGGACAGGACTCGAACTCTTGGCTGTTTTTCCAACGTTTTTTAGGAGTTCGAAAGGTACACGAGTTGGAAGCTAGGATATTGCCAGAAATCCTGCAAGCGGCCATTTTTACCTGCACTAACCCGCTGCGGGCGCGGATGCGTCTGTTCCGCTTTGGACCGACTCACTATCCACAGAAACAGGTTTTGCCAAGCTGGAATCTGATACTCGTTTCGGTCGCGATACCGTCCTGACACCAGATGCCTGCTGACGCTTCCTCGTGGCCTCGGCGATTGCATGAATGTCGCATCCCGACTCCTCCGCAATCCGTTCGCGGGTGGCTCTGATCTCTGCAACAATTGGATCGATCATTTCAATTCTCCAGTAAATCAAATGGTGTACAGATCAATGGCGGTTCCATGCCTAAGTCTCGACACGCCCGCTCGATCTTTGGGCGGTGCTCAGGGTTTGCGATGTGCTTGCAGTTCCATGTTAACAGGAATTGTATTCCATGAACGGCAGCCACGGCGATATGGAAGGAATCGACTCGAGCTTTGGCTGGTATTTGAAGTACGTCCGAAATCACTTCCGCCAGTTTTTCCACTTCCGTATTGGCATCGAGAACCGGAATGTTCCGCAGATAAATCCTTCTCTCATCAGCCGCTTTCGGGTCGCCTTGGTAACACTCATCAATGACGAACTGGGACACAAAAACGTCACAATTTGGTCGATGAACATCCCACCATTCTCTAGTCGACAGTTGGTTTGCCGCCACACGTAAATCACGGCTCGCACGCATCGCTATGTAGCCGATGACTGTTGTTTCTAGGTAAACCGACCGTTTCATTGGATTTACCTCCAACAGTGACGATTGAAAGCTGTTCCTCAAAGATCACGACCGTCCAGACGCAGGATACAGATCGTGACTTAGTATACCCACTTTTCTACATCATCGGCAAATTCGGCCTTTATGTCTTTGATTCAATATTTCCCGAACCTCAAAGAGTACATCCCCGAGGGAATCCGGATCAACCAGATCACCGCGGGCCACGCGAAAGAGTTTCACGAGAAGCTAAAGGCTAGAGGGATGGCCACGACGACGATCCACAAACGGATCCAATTCGCTAGGCAGTTCATGCACGATGCGGTCGACAAGCTTATGAAGAAGGCAAACCTAGTTTGGCAAGTGATCCTGGGGCTGAGCCGCTACGGTGGGCTTCGCACGCCCTCGGAAACGCTGTCGCTCCCCAGTATCGAGCTGCCGCTAATACAGCGATGGGCTGGAAGAACTCGAACCTACGCACCGAAATGACGCGACTGCTGCGGCGCGCCGGAGTGTCGGGTTGGCCACGATTGTTTCATTCGATGCGGGCTAGCAGACAAACAGAACTGCAGCGAGAGTTCCCGCTGCACGTGGTCTGCTCCTGGCTCGGCAACTCGCCACGCATCGCACAGCAGAGCTATCTGCTGGTTACCGAGGATGATTTTGCCAAGGCGGCCGGTGTAGCGTAGGTGATGGTGAAGTGATTCGGTGGTGTGGGGAGGGTGGACGGCAACGGGTAGGCTTACGCGATTTATTTGGCGTCTTCAGGTTCTGGGTTGAGAGGGCCTTTACGAATGAGGATGTAGTGTTCCGCGTCGATTACGGTGATTTCGGTATCCCCGTCAAACCCGACGGTAAGACCTTTGCTGTTCTTCGGTTCGCCGTTAGAGGTTAGGTTCCAATTGAATTTGTAGTAGTCAGCCCCGTCACGATGCTCAGTGAATTCCCATGAAAGTTCCGTCAGTGACGTAGCTGGACCGCATTTCGATTTACCATTCGCTGCCATGTCAGAACTGCACGAAGGACCGCTGTAACCCTTCTCTGCCGCGTTGACGACGATAACAGCTTCATGCCTGGGGGATGATGCAACGGCGGCGGATTCGGCACCACCTACTGAAGGGACAGTGGCAGCACCGGAACCTTCTGTATTTGGCGGTCCCTGAGTTGCGGATGAGCTCAGATTTTCTGACGAGCAGCCCGCAAGCAAGAGT
>JAGWZB010000552.1 GCA_018969045.1 Planctomycetota bacterium
CGTATTTCGTAAACCTATTTGTTGCTTGGAAGAATCCCGACGCATGACTCTCTCGCCGATGATGAAGCAGTATGAGGAGGCCAAAGCGGCCAGTGGGGACGCGATCCTCCTGTTTCGCATGGGCGACTTTTACGAGCTGTTTCATGAGGACGCCAAGACTGCCGCAAGGGTCTTGGGGCTGACCCTCACGAGCCGGGACAAAGGGGAGAACCCCGTTCCAATGGCGGGTTTTCCCCATCACCAGCTCGAAGGGTACTTGTCCAAACTCGTTCGGCAGGGATTCAGGGTTGCGGTTTGCGAGCAGGTCGAAGATCCTGCGATGGCCAAGGGGATTGTCAAGCGAGAGGTTCAGCGGATTGTCACCGCAGGAACGCTGACCGACGATGCGTTGTTGGATCCTTCTCGAAGCAATTTGCTCCTATGTGTTTATTCACCCAAACCCGGATCATCCTCCCGCGAAGCCATGGTTGGACTCGCATGGGTCGAGCTATCGACGGGACGGTTTGAAGCTGCGTGCTATCGAGCATCCGATTTGGCCGACCAAATCTCTCGGCTCGAACCAGCGGAAATCCTACTTCGCGAAGACGATTCGGCCTTGGGGTCCGATCCCCTTAGCCGCTGGGCTCTGACGCGTCGACCCGTGTGGCAGTTCGGGATCGACGAGGCGACCCGGGTGTTGCATGAGCACTTTCGTGTTTTGGATTTAAGCGGGATGGGTTGGGAATCCAGTTCTGAGGACCATTTGGCGATCTGTGCAGCCGGAGCCGCGATCGCTTATCTTCGCGAGACTCAGAAGTCTCCTATGGATCATATCCAGCAATTGAATCCCGCGAGGCTTTTTCAATGCATGGAGATCGATGCTTCCACGCGCCGTTCGCTCGAATTGACTCAAACCATTCGTACCGCATCGCGAGAAGGATCCTTGCTGGAGGTCATCGATCAGACGCAAACATCGATGGGTTCTCGAAGACTTGGACAATGGCTTTCATCGCCCCTGATCCACATCGATCAGATCCGCGAAAGACATGGCATGGTCGATGGCTTGGTCAAGACTGCCAAGATTCGCCAATCGCTTCGTGAGGTTCTCAGAGAGGTTTATGATTTGGAGCGGTTGTTGGCTCGCGTTGCGACGGGTCGCTGCAGCCCACGCGATTTGCAACAAGTTGGCCGTTCGCTATTGCAGATCCCCAGAGTTCAAGCGATTGTTGGGGAGCTGAATATCCCCAGAGCAAAAAACCTGAGGGATCACTTGAATCCTTGCGAGTCGCTGAGCAAGACGTTGCAACTGGCCCTGCAGGACGAATGCCCATTGCTTTCCAAAGCTGGAGGGTTCATTCGCCCTGGATACCATGAAGGTCTCGATGAACTCAGGGGACTTGCCTCCGGTGGCAAGGAGTGGATCGCGCGTTACCAAGCAGAGCAGGCACTCCTGACAGGCATACCGAGTCTGAAAGTTGGGTTCACCTCCGTCTTTGGATATTACATCGAGATCACCAACACGCATCGGGACCGTATACCGGCCAATTATGTACGAAAGCAAACGCTGAAGAACTGCGAACGTTACATCACACCGGAGCTTAAGGAATACGAGGAAAAGGTTCTCACGGCCGATGAATCAGCCAAGCAACTCGAGTACGAGTTGTTTTTGGAGCTGCGAGAATCGGTCCATCAATCGACAAAACCTCTACAAATCAATGCAGCGGTTTTGGCCGAGCTGGATTGCTTGGCAGCCTTGGCCGAACTTGCCGTCAAGAACAGTTATGTGTGTCCGATCATTACCGAGGAACCGATCTTGGAGATCTACGAAGGAAGGCACCCGGTGTTAGACAGCATGATGGCCAAGGGCAAGTTTGTGCCAAACGACTGCATGATCGGATCAGAGCACGGTCGAATTCAACTCATCACCGGTCCGAACATGGCTGGCAAGAGCACTTATATCAGGCAGTGTGCTGCGATTGTTGTGCTGGCTCAGATCGGTAGTTTTGTACCGGCTCGAAAAGCCACGATCGGTATTGCGGACAAACTCTTTGCAAGGGTCGGAGCCAGCGACGAACTTGCACGTGGCCAAAGTACCTTTATGGTCGAGATGGTCGAAACGGCACGGATCCT
>JAGWZB010000115.1 GCA_018969045.1 Planctomycetota bacterium
CTATTTTCGAGCCCCCCTCCGATGTTAAAGACTTCACCTGCACAAGCATCCCGGTGCACATACGCCTTGCGATACAGACCGATCAGATCTTTGCTGTGCAAAACATCCCGCACCTGCTTACCTGTCCCAGAAATGGTAAAGGGCTCGATGGCTACTGCGTTGGATCGACACGCCTTCTGCTCGACGGCTTTGAGTGTAAACCAACCCACCCATCCTTGGTCAACCGTCGCATACTGCCTGCCACCATAGATTGAGGAATGACGAAAGACGACGGTTTTGAGCCCGAAATTCCTGTACCAATCCCGCACGTATTGATCGGCAGATCCTTTCGAGCATCCATAGGGTGAAGCAAAATCCAATGGCATCGATTCATCGATCCCACAAGGATAACTGGGTAAGTAATAACGCGTGGCCGTCTCTCCATACTCCAGCGACTTAAGATCGCCGTAGACCTTGTTGGTCGAGCTGAAGGCTAAGAAAGTATCCGGTGACCTTTTCCTGGCCGTTTCGAGCAAATGGATCGTCCCGAGCGCATTGGTGCGAAAGTCTGCAATCGGATCGGCAAGCGATGTGGTCATCGCGACTTGCCCAGCCAAATGGCAGATATAGTCAAACGGCCCAAACCTTTGAAATACATCCTCGACGAGTTCAATTTCAGAGACATCCCCTTGGCAGAATTCCAAGTTCCCTTGGCCTGCAGTTTGCGCTTGTAGCCATCGCAAGTTTTCCCAAGAACCATTCTTGAGCATTTTATCGATGACAACCACGCGCGCACCTTCCTGAAGGTAGCTGGCAGCAACATTGCTACCCAGGAAACCACATCCACCGGTGATCAAAACATTCATTCAAAAAAACCTGTTGACTAAGGAACCAATTTTGGCGTTCAGCAGCATCAACCGCGACAGAAATCCGCGATGGTACTGATCGTATAGTCGATCATCTCTTGAGAGAGGCCCGGATACGTCCCAATAAAAAGCGTGTCGTTCATGATCCGATCGGCCCCTGCAAGGTCTCCGACAACGCGTATTGAACTAGGATTCTCCCGACGTAGCGTCGTGAAAGCAGGTTGCCTGAGCAAATTACCACCAAAGAGCATCCGATTTCCAATGAGATGTTCATCCAAGTGCTTAGCCAACTGCGTCCTGGTGAATCCTGCTTGGGGCTTGACGGAAATCTTGAATCCAAACCACGAGCAATCTGTCCTACAACCGCTTGAATCCCATGAAAAATCTCCGTCGGGATTCCAGCTAGTCGCATGGGTCGGAAGGGAAAACTCGAGCAGGTCTTCAAAATCCGCCAATCCCTTTCTGAGCTTCTGCCAGTTGCTTTTGCGTGCTTCAATAAACCGGGGTAGTTTCTCCAGTTGCCGAGTTCCGATGGCAGCCTGAATATCCAGAGGCTTGAGGTTGTAACCCAAATGGCTGTAGATGTACTTGTGGTCATACCCCTGGGGCAATTCACCTAGCTGCCATCCGAATCGCTTGTTGCAAGTGTTGTCCTTGCCCGATGCACACCAACAATCCCGTCCCCAGTCCCGAAAACTCTCGACAATCACTTTCAATGCCGCTTGCTTGACCACGTTGACCGCTCCCCCTTCGCCCATCGTCAAATGATGGGGAGGGTAAAAACTCTGCGTGGAAAGATCACCCCAACTACCGGTGTACTGGGTTGCCCCGCTTAGAGTGTATCGGCAACCCAGCGCATCACAATTGTCTTCGATGAGCCACAGATCATGCTGGCGGCAAAACTCCAAGGTGGTCTTTAGGTCGAATGGGTTCCCCAGGGCATGGGCCATCATCACGGCCTTGGTCTTGCCGCTGCAATAAGCATCTTCGAGCTGGTGGCACTTTGGATTGCCAGTCACTGGGTCAGCGTCGATAAAGACTGCCGTGGCTCCGCATTGAATGATCGGTGCAACCGTGGTGGGAAAGCCCGCTGCAACTGTGATGACTTCATCCCCAGGCATCACTCGCCGCTGCTTGGGCAACTTGGGGCTCGTCAAGGCAGACATCGCGACCAGATTAGCGCTCGAACCTGAATTCACTAGCAGAGAATTTCTTACTCCCAGAAACTCAGCCAACCCGCGTTCTAGACGCTCTCCTTCTGGACCAAGAGTCAACCAGAAATCCAGGACACTACCAACCGCCGCTTCGACTTCGTCCTCGTCAAACACCCGGCCCGCATACGGAACTGGTGTCTTCCCAGGAATGAATTCCGCCCGATCGGAATCATCGCCAGATCGATTGCTTCGATGCTGCCTGCGAGAATACTCCCGCACCAACCTAGATATCTCGTCGCGAAGTTCTTGTGTGTCCATCGTCCTCGTTCCAAAAAGCCTAGGGGCAGGTAAAACCCAACCTCATCACCCGCGTGCTTGTCAACTTATCGCTCGCTGGCCCGTCGATCGAGAGCCCAGGGCTGAGCCATCTGCTTGGCATCTTGAAGGTATCGCTCGAGGCACTGCCGGGTCGCTAGCACCGAATCCATGCCGTCTTGAACATTCCTATACCACAGTGCCGTTTGCTCCACCGAGCGAGCAAACGACCAAGTCGGCTTCCAGCCAAGGATATGATACGCTTTGTCGATCGAAAGATTCAGTTTGGATGCCTCATGAGGCTCGTTGGGCATCGAAGCATCGATCCAACTGCCACCGGTATGGACCAGCAACTGCTCGACAAGCTCGACCACACTGCGATTCCCCTCAAGCTCTGGCCCAAAGTTAAATGCCGAAGCTAGCAGGCTTTCAGAATACTCTGTCAACTTCGGCTGGCTCAAATGGGCGGCTAACGCCAAATACCCCGAAAGCGGCTCCAAGACATGTTGCCAAGGCCGCGTCGATCGCTTGTTGCGCACCGCGACGGGCTCATTGGCAAACACGCTTCGCATCACATCGGGCACGATACGATCCAACGCCCAATCTCCCCCGCCGATGACATTCCCCGCTCTGGCACTGGAAATACGAACTTGCGATTTTTCAGGATTAAAAAAGGAACGTCTATAAGCCGACGTGACTAGCTCAGCGCATCCCTTCGACGCACTGTAAGGGTCATATCCCCCCAAAGGATCCTCTTCTCGATATGCATGCAACCACTCTTTATTTTCATAACATTTATCGGTGGTCACAACCACCACCGAGCAAGGCTTGCTGCTTCCCACAAGCGATTCAAGCACGTTGACTGTACCCATCACGTTGATCTCAAACGTCTCTCTAGGCTTCACATAAGATGCTCGTACCAACGGTTGTGCCGCTAGGTGGAATACATAGTCGGGCTCAAACGAAACCATCGCAGCTTTCAATCTCTGGGGATCTCGGATGTCACCAAACACCTCTTGGTCCAGTCGAGACTTCAGATCGAGTTGCCTGTACAACAACTCGTGCGGCTCTGGGCTAAGTGCATAGCCGCAAACTTTCGCACCCAGTGAAACCAACCACGTCGCTAACCAACACCCTTTGAATCCCGTATGGCCCGTCAGGAATACTTTCTTACCCAAAAACAGATCGTGAAACATCGCAGGCTTATACCTCCCACATTTTCCAAGGTGCATTGCCCGACTCCCATAACTTCTGCAACTCGTTGCGATCGCGCAACGTGTCCATCGGAAGCCAGAATCCATGGTGCCTGTAGGCAGACAACTCCCCACTCCGCGCCAGCTTGGACAACGGCCCTTGCTCCCATACTGTCGCATCACCTTGCTCAATAAAGTCGATCACCGATGGCTCAAGCACAAAGAAACCACCGTTGATCCAAGCCCCGTCGCCGACCGGCTTTTCCTGAAAGTCCGTAATCAAGTCCGGCTCCTCTTTGCAAAACGAAAGTGCTCCGTAGCGACCCGGAGGCTGTACCGCCGTCAACGTGGCCTTCGCCTTACTGCTGCAATGAAACTCGATCAATTTTCCGACGTTGATGTCAGCTACCCCATCGCCATAGGTCATGCAAAACGTACCGTCTTGCAAGTAAGGTGCAACTCGCTTGAGCCGCCCGCCTGTCATCGTCTCATCCCCGGTGTCAACCACCGTCACTCGCCATGGCTCCGCCTTGCGGTGATGAACCTCCACGGTATTGCTTGCCATGTCAAACGTCACATCCGACATGTGCAGAAAGTAGTTGGAAAAGTACTCTTTAATGATATAGCCTTTGTAACCAGCACAAACGATGAACTCGTGGATGCCGTACGCCGAGTAGATCTTCATGATGTGCCATAGGATCGGTCGCCCTCCAATCTCGATCATCGGTTTTGGCTTCAAGTGAGTCTCCTCAGAGATCCTGGTTCCCAAGCCGCCTGCAAGTATCACCGCTTTCATCTGGATTCTCCACCAGCCGTAGACTTGTCGTTCTCACGGGCCTTAATAAGCAATTTCTCAATAAATTCGTTACCTGGATTGCTTTTGGAAACCACCTCCAAATCCTCTTTGGCAATCTCCCAGCGACCAAGCGTGCTTGCCACGATCGCCCTGCCTAGCCTCAAGTCGCCACTGGTGGGATAGGCCTCAAGCATCTTAGCTAGTATCGGCTCGATTCTATCCCATTCCACAGGACGTCTTCGCACTGCGCCAATCCAATAAGCCATCAGCCCAATGGCCAAATCTCTCTCCCGGTCTTCCCACTTTGGCGAAAGTTCCGATCCATCGTTGACGGAACCTTTGATGCCCCCGAGCGTGCGTCGGATCCACTCCAGTTTCGCCAGAAAACGGTCCTGGTTGTTTGGATCCCCAAGCGTAAGTAGTCCCGAAAGCGATCCTAACGACTCGGGTGGATCCTGCAGAATCGCATCTATCAACGCGGCCAGTTCAGGATGCTCAGGGCCGACTCGAAGGGCCGCCGTCAAAACACCCCCTACACTGCACTCGCCAAATGCACTCTCTGGAACGTTGGCTCGTGACACCAATCCTCGCAAATAACTAGACACCACTACATGCCTGAGCAAGTTCCTATCTTGCTCGGCAACTTGGTCAAAACGACTGAGGACGGAATTCGCCGATTCCTCACTTCCAGAAACCAACAGCAAGCAACGAGAAAGAGCATCGATCGCTTCAATGCGGCGACTTGGAGATGGCTCGGCTTCGAGACTCTGCAACTGGGCTGCTTCGGTGACCACGGCGTCTCTGGCAAGCGCGGTGGCTTGCTCAGGATCCAAACTGGCTAAACCCTCAGCCAACCAAGCTTTCGCGATGAGAAAATCCAAATTGGTAGCAGCATCCCTACTCTGTTTGTTGAGGAATGATTCGAGCTGCCTGACCCCATCACGCAGCTTGCGGTCTCTGGAATCCGCATCGAAATCTGGACCCATTCGATGACCTTGCTGAATATTGAGTGCTCCTGCATAGAGCTCTAGAACCCCAGAATGGTCCTCGATGGAGATCTCTTCAAGATTATCAAGCAGTCGGCTTGCACTCTGCTCATCCAGGCTGGCCGCTTGCCGACTGCGGAGCAATTCCTCGCCAAGCAACCACCTCCTTGCCCAAAGCGCATCTGGGCCACCCATGCGTGTTGCGCTTCGCAACGATTCGATTCCTCGATTTCGATACCCCAGGGACATCGAGGGCTCGCTCTGCAACCGATCGGACTCCAACGCGATTTTGAAACATAACTCGGCATGCAAACGCCTTTGGCGAGCATCCTCAGGAGCTAGCACCATCAAACGCTGAGACGCTAGATCGGCTCGCCGAAGCGAATCGATCGTGGTCTGTTGGCGATCGAGTGCCTCGGTCACGATTCGTGTGTATTGACCAGCGACCCGAGGCTCCACGATCCATTGGCTCAATCCCATGCAGGCAATCGTAACGACCGCAAGAACCAGCGAAGGTATCCCCCAACGCCAGTAGGTTTCCGGAGACTCCGGAAGGTAGCTATCGTGTTGCATCGATTCCCTGCCCTTTGATTTTCTGCAAGGCTACCGCCGATTGCGACAAAATCTGAACACGATTTTTTTGAAAGACATCTCGAAGCTGATTCAGTTGCTCTTGGTCAGGTACGGAACCGGTGTAGGCGATCTGCTGAAACTGAAACGTCAACGGCTCATCGATGCGATCCCCCGGCCGCTGTCGTTTAAACAACGTACTGGTCCATCGCTGAGCCTGTTTCCGAAACTCCGTCGATCCTGAGTACTGGTAAGCCTGACCCTCTTCATCGAAGAGCGAGAAATGCAAAATCGCAAAATCCCCCAAATCGTTCTTCAACACGGTTTCAAAGAAGGCCCCAGTCGAAGCGTCGATCAAGTCCGATCGGACTCTCTGCCAACCCGAGTTGATATAACACTCCCATAGCGGATGCCAACCTCGGAACGGAAAATCCAAACAGACCGTCATTCGCCCGCTACCACTTTGCAATTCCCAAATACGGGAGTGTTGCCCTAACATATCGTCGCGATCCCGAAACGCTGTCTGAAATCCGATCATTTGAATCCCGTCGGTAACCTTCAATGCACCCGCTCCAGGAAACCGCTCAGAATCCTCAAGACTGATGCTAGGAAGATCAGGCCGAGCATGGTAGTCGATCACCGCTTGAAGACTCTCCGGGAAAAACAAGAACAAACCAAGCGGCAGAGCCATCCACGCCGGATGCACAAGACTTGTAGGTGCTGCTCTTGGCCCCTCCCCAAGTTGATGCAACGGAGGACCTGAAATCGCCTCGTTGTCGGCTCGAGAACTTGACCCATCGCCAGAGAACCATCGCAACTGGCAATAGTTTAGCAACTGAACGGAACTCCAGTGCACCCAAGCCGTGAAGATGAAAACCGATAAGCCCAGCAAGGTATGAACTGTACCCTGAGAAAGATCCACATCAAACCACTCCAAGCCCACAACAATCAAATAGATACGAAGCAGATTGCCTAAAATGGCCCATATCGGAACCGTGATGATCGTCAGGAAACTCACCCAAAAACCCGCACGCCCTAACAGCAGCAAAACCCCCGCCACAGCCATCAGCGCATACTGACTGTCCACGCCACTGCAAGCCTCCTCGACAAACAGCGGCTTGCTGGCAATCTCGATGATATTCCCTCGTCGCACGTGCAGGATCTGAGTCAGATCCATCAACCGACTGCAGGCAAACGATGAGACCGCTTGTAGCCCGCCTATGAGAAACTTGTCCCAACCAAAAGGTGGCGGCAAAGTGACCAGCAGCAAACCAAAAACGCCGACGATTCTCAGTAAACTCAATGAGGGTCTTGCCACAATCGCCCAACTGGCCGTCAGCAGAATCGCGCACAGATGCGCAAGCCAAGGACTACCTAAATACTGAGCCAGCAAGCAAACGACGATCGTAGCAAGCCAACTGAAAAACGCCCAGTCTCTGGTACCACCAAGCCGAACCGAAGTACCCTCGGCCTTCGGCTCGTTCAGAAAATAAATCGATGCTGCAATTGCCAACGGAAAAAACTGTAGATGGGGCTTAAGCATCAGCAAGCGACACTGCATGTACAACAAAGGCGCAAGGGATAACAACGGCAGGATCAGTGCGATCCAAAGCCATCGTTTTTGTCCCACTGCGTCTTGGCTCTTAGCGATCAACAGACCCTCCGATTGGGTCTTGATTTCTTAACTCGCGAACTTTCATGGCGATCAAATATTCATAAATCGCAAGGAGTTTGCAATAATGGTATCCTGGAACACCGTCGAGAAAACCTAGCCTGAAAAAGTACATGTACACGAACCGCAAAAAGCTACGACATGGCATCCGAAACGAGAGCTCTTTGAGAGCCAGCCGTCTGGCCGATGGATTGGAGAACTGAAATAAATCACGCCAAGGGATCGATCGTCCCCTGAGACTCCGAAGCGATTCGATCGCTTCTTTGGTCGAGTACTGGTTGTGCTTGTCCACCCAAGCCGCCAGCCCCTTACGGAAACTGAAGTGGTGAAAATGGCTTTCGAGATTTCCGATGCTCCCTTCAACCACAGGTGTGCAATTGACAATCCTCTCCCACCTGACGCTTTGTGGCTTGTAAAACCGCAACACCCACACCGGATAAATCCCACAGTGCTTAATCCAACGATCCATAAAGAAATTCTTGTACCGCAAACGATACGCCGCGCAACCAGACCCATCCTCAGCAGCGATCCTCAGCAACTCCAATTTCAGTTCCTCTGGGATCACTTCGTCGGCATCCGAAAAAAACACCCAACGATGCTTGTACTGGATTTGGCTGCCAGCCCAATTCAGTTGCGCCGATTCATTTTCGAAAGTCTGACGCAAAACTCGGCAACCGGCTCTCTGGGCGATCTCGACGGTCTTGTCAGTACTGCCTGAATCCAAGACAACAATGTCGTCACACCAGGTCAGTCCCGCTAAACAATGCGGGAGATTGACTTCTTCGTTGAGCGTGCGAATCAGTACCGAGATCATGTTTCATCCAACTGGACTTGCCGAACCTTTTTGAACTGGGCTGGATTGCCCGCAACGATCGTCCAGGCGGGAACATCTTTCGAAACAACCGCACAAGCTGCAACCACGGCACCTTCGCCCACCCGTACGCCCGGTCCGACAAAGGCCCGCGAGCAGATCCAAGACCCATTCTCCAAGACAATCGGAGCGTGCGTCAAACGCATCCGAGGATGCGAAATATCGTGGCTACCGGTACACAGGAAGGCTTGCATGCTGACCGTACAGTGATCGCCGACGACGATTCGGTCCACCGTGTAAACTTCGACCCCAGGTCCAATCGCACTGTGCTGGCCAACCTCCAGCATCCTTGGATCCCAGATTCGCGTCGATGGATAGATGTAACTGGTCGAACTCAGCTTGGCACCAAAAATACCCAGCAGCATTCGACGCCATGCAAACGCCCTTTGAGGACTGAATCGAAACAAGGTTGCTTGAACAAACGACCACAGGAACCGTCGCAGTTTGTCTCTCAAGGACGCTTCGTTCTTGTATTTGGAAAGGTCCAAAGACCCTGCCGATCGAAGATCACGGAACATAGGTATCGTAAGCCTCGATCATGCGTCGAGCGATGGTAGGCCAAGAAAACTCGTTGCGCACCCATTGCGAACCCCGCTGCCCCATCGTCTGAAGATCCGCGCGAGTTAATGCTGTAGCGTTCGATAATGCCTCGGAAATCCCTAGAACATCCGCTCGGACTCGCCAACCGCATCGGTGCTCGATGAGCCCTTCCCAAGGTGCTTGATCGGTCGTGATCACCGGCAATCCATAAGCGAGAGCTTCGGCGATCGCGATTCCGAAATTTTCGCTAAACGTAGGTAAGACAAAAAGATCCGCTTCGAGGAATATACGTCGCTTGTCTGGGCCGTATACCGCATCGCGAAACTCCCAGGTGGAGGTCAGTCCAAGCTCCTCTGCGCGACGCTGAACCTCTAGCAGGTGACCATCTTGGTCCGGACCCACGACCAACATCCGCCAGCCTTCAGGACGCACTCGAGCCCAAGCGTCGGCCAACATCAACAAGCCCTTCTTGGGATGAATTCGACTTAAAAATAACGCTGTCTTCACCCCGGCGGAATCGGAAGATGGGCGACCGATGGAATCGAAGTCTTCGGCGGGAAGTGGCACACCGTTTGGCACAACCACCGATGGGTTGACCAAGCCCAAGCGTTGGAACTGGTCTGCCTCGCTCGTTGCCGTTGCCACCAGAAGCGCAGCTCGCTGAAGATCGTTGCGTTGATAGAGCCACCAAGCCAAACGCTTCTTCCATTTCTTCTGGCTCAAAGCCCATGGCTCGAGCATCCCCCGAGGCGAGATCACGTAAGGGATCCCATGCTTTCTTGCCACAGATACCGCGTCGTGAAGAAACAGATCCCATATTCCATGAAGATGGAAAGCGCGAATTTTACTCCGAGGTACCGTTGCCATCAAACTTTCAGTCGATGGCATGCAAACCGTATCGACCTGTGCGTGTTCCCGGGAATCGTAGTCATGATCGGGGCATACCAACCACCCCTCTTGACCCGCCTGACGATGGCTCTGGAGCAACTGCGTTGCCGATAGCGAAGGGCCACCGCGATCAAGCCTGGTAGAGCAAATGCAATGCACAATCAACTTGGATGAGCGTCTCTCAGCCACGCTTGGTACCCAATGGAGCACGAAGTCTTAGCAAACACTCCGAAAGCACTTCAGCCCGATGCTCCCATCGGTGGTTCGACAAATCATAAGCCACATCTGGTCTTCTGGGCTGCTGCATGAGGTTTAGAATCGCATCGGCAAGGCCTTCAGGAGTCGGCTCGACATAGATCGCCTTGTCTCCCAAGATCGCTCGAACCTCTCCGACATCCGAAGCGATTACAGGCCTACCGGCTTGAGCGAACTGGAAGCACTTGAACGGGCACCTAGCCAAATTCAGGGGCTTGTTCCTGATCGGGAACACCAAACAGTGCGCTTCTCTAAGCTCCGATAGCATCAGATCCCAATCCAGATAGCCAGGAAACTGAAATTTCCGGAGCCCAAGCTCCACTGCCCGTCGGCGACACAACTCCAATTCGGGACCAGAACCAATCCAGCGAATCAAACATTCTTGATCGCGGTTTTTTAAAACACCAGCCGCTTCGACTAACAAATCGTGGTCCCAACCAGCATGCATACTTCCCATCCCAATAGCGATAGGTTGCTCAAGCCGGTGGGTCGGTGCAGGGAATTGACGTTCAAGGCATGCATAAGGTAGATAGAGAGAATCGCGGCCAAAATGCCCAAGGATGTACTGCGATAGCCACTGACTGACCGAGATGACCAGATCCGCTCGCCGTACCAACCAACGATCCCTCCAGGACTTGTACCATCGCACAGGACCGGGCTTGTCCATGAAGGTCGTCCAGTCTTCCCAGTCAAAAACGAAGCGCGTTTTGGGGAACGTCGAAGCGAGCAAAAATGCTTTCTCCTTCGGATTGAGCATGTGCACAAAATCCGGCCCAAACTCTTTGAGGATCGCACCCACCGAGGACCGGAATTTGACTGCGGCCGGATCAAAGAAATAAGGCTTAGCGATCTGGCTTTGAGGCGATTGTCGATTCGAGTCCGTATCGGGAACGGCGATCTGCGCATCCCAACCCAAACGGCGCAGCTCGAGCGTCAGATGGTAAGCCCTCAGGCAACCGGTCTTGCTCAGTTCGCCAAACGCGACGAAGAGTATTTTTCCAGCCGAACTCATCGGGATCGATCGGTTGTTGCTCGTGTAAAGTAGTCATTTGCGAAAATCAGAAAGGCCATGCTCATGGGCCAAGAAAATCTTGCAAAAGCATTCGGAGAAAACATCACGTGCCAGGAAAAGTAAGGCAGATATACCACCGCGATGGCGATCATCGGAAGCGATCCGATCATGAGCAATCGGTGCGAGAGTTGGTAGGTACGAATAATCACATAAACCCAGAATACAAAACCGGCCAGTCCGCTGAAGACCCACGCTCCAAGAAGGACCGAGTGGACTGGCAATATGTCTTGGATCAATCGCTTCGGCGCGGCAGCTCCGTAAATCTCTCGCATCTTCAACAAATACAACCGACGCAAATGGCTGGGATTGGCCCATGAGCCATGCCCCAGAATCGGCTTCTCGTAAATCGCATCCAAAGCGATCACCGACTCGTTGCGAGCCAACAACAATACCTCGATGGGATTGTAAGGATTCTTCGCCAAATCGATTTGCGTCTTGGCCGCCTTGCCCAACATCCCGCTCTGAGCATAATTGACATAAAGCAAGAACAAGGGGATCAGCAATACTCCGCTGATCAAGAAACCCGAACGTATCGAAAACTTAAACTCTTTAGTGCTCTTGGACAATTTGATCCATAAATAAAAGAAAAAAACCGTACTGAGCAAAACCACCAGACCGTCGGATCGGCCTCCGTACATGTTCGCAAGAATCCCATAAGCGATACCCACTGGGAAAACCAACCATGGGTGGCGTCGATACATCAAGAAGGCAAACAGAGCAAAAGCAGGATGCGCCCAACCCGAAACATAGAAATCCCACAGATTATCGATGTAACCTTGATTGCTCCCATCAAATCGATAGAGCAAGCTTGCACTGAGTATTCCTCCGGCGCAAGCCCCCAACAGAGCTCCTAAATGGTTCCGATAATCTCGGTAATACAATCCGCAAAAGAAAAGAAACGTCGTCATCGTCAAGACGATGCTCCCTAAACCCCTGAGGTAGTTCCGCATCGTGGTGGCGTTATACAGATCACTCAGGAGTTGCGAAGCAAGCCAAAGGACTCCCAAACAAATCAGAAAGAACACCTCTTTGTTCCGAAGCGCCTTAAGGATGGGACGAAAATAGAACGGATACAATGCTAGAACCAAAAGTTCACCCAATCGAAAAGTTCCGATCAAGGCCACTGGAATCACCATGCACAAGGTCACCAGAAAGGGAACCAAATTGCTGAGTCGAAATAGAAGCCCAAGCCCCTCGTGTTCCCAACTTCGATGCTGTAGCGTGGCAGCATTCTTGGCCCGAATCGTTGTCGGCAAGGAGATCGATGGATAACCCTGCTCGCTGCGAATCGATGGATTCATCGCTACCTCCCTGAAACCCGATGCAGATTACGTGCGTAAGTCATAAATCTTTTGCTGATGGTGAACGGTTCTATTCTATCAGCCGCTGAAAAACCGATCAACTTTGTGATCCTGCCCACTCTCGATCGGCTATCGTACCGCGATCCACTTTTCATTTCCGCCGGAGCGTCCATCGAGCAAAAATACGCTGCCACATCCAACGCCACGTAAAGCTCACAGCCATCACCATGCTAGGCCGCCCTGCGACCTGGGTCTGAACATGCTCGCCGATGAGCCTACAAGCCTTATTCTTGGCTCCTCGGACCCAGAGCATTGAACGGTATCTTGGAAGAACTTCCGGCCAATGGTTCTGCACGAAATACCAACGGGTCCACTCCCTAGGTAAACTCAAGTCCTTGGCAGCCACCGTGATCGATCCAGGATGGTATCGCATGGCCACCAAATGACGATTCACGCACCGCACCAAAGGATACCTTATCGCCGTTAACAGAAACAACAATTGATCCGGACCAGCTCCGTGGCCGGCAAAGTCGATTCCAAAGGGATTGGGTATGGTGTCCAGAAGCGCATCGAGCATATCACGCCGACGAAACAATGCGCTCAGAGGCGTGATCAACTGAATCTGCTTGGGATTCAAAAAAACCCCCGCATCCAAAAATTCATCCCTGGATATCACCGCGTTGGATTCGAAGGTGGAATACTCATAAGGACCCTCTGGCCCCCACATCGTATGACCCGTCAACACAAAGGCCGTATCGGAATCCATCACCGCCAAACATTCTCTGAGAAAATCCGGCTCGAT
>JAGWZB010000116.1 GCA_018969045.1 Planctomycetota bacterium
AGCAGTCTTTTGCCATTGGTTTGCTACACAGATCCACTCGGAACACCCACAGCGCAGTTCTTCGAATCGATCTGGTGGCGCATGCTCTAGAGGGTTGCTTGGGGCTTGGTTGCTAGTGCCAACGAGCCTCGGAAAATCGGAAATCTGATTGCGTTGGGCGATGAGTGTGTAGTAGTTCGCTTCGATCGCAAGTGGCGTACCTGAGCTTAGCTGAGCTACCCGTTGGTATAGCGCGATCGCTTGGGCGTGTTCTGATTTTTGGAGCAAGTCGCTGGCGGTTTTGAATAAGATCACGGGGTTGGCATCTTGAGCGCTTTGGAGCGCTAACTGGGCCATGCCCGTCAGGGACCAACCCAGTGCGATTGAGAAGTACCCTAATGCCAACCCCCCAGTTGAGATCGATCTGGCCGACATAGATCGGAGCCAGGTCGCTGTGGATCGATAGCGGATCAAGAGACTTCGTGATTTTGGTGCCATGGGAGCGAGTTCCTCTTGGGAAGTCGCAATCGGAAGGATGTGCGGACTATAGGGTTGATTCGGCGGTTTGCGGCGGGATCGGTTATGCAAATAATAAGGAAGTGGACGAGCCGATGGCTTCGAATGCGAAGCTACCGCTGTACGATCGCTACATTTGCTACAACTTAAGACCCTATTCGATGGCGCTGGCGGAAATTTGATTTTCCACCGATGGTTTGATACCTGTAGAGACGACATCCTTGACTCAACCAGAAAAGTTTCCCAGACAGGAAAGGTCACTACGATGAGAAAAGGAACCAGACATTCAACGAGCATTTCCCAGTTGGTGAGGGATTTTGCCGCACAAAACCCCAGCTTCGGACAAGCTCAAATTGTCAGAGAGCTCGTTTCTCAGGGTCACAAAGTCTATCCAGGGCTGGTCAGCCAAGCGTTGAAACGAGGCGCTGGCGTCAAGAATCGTAAGTCTTCGAAGCCTGCCCGCAAGCCAAGGGTTACAAAGGTAGCCAAGTCGAAAGCCTCCGAAGTCGGCTTCCAATTCGATCAGTTCAAGGCTGCAGCGAACTTCGTCAAGCTTTGCGGTGGAGTCGACAAGGCGATTGCCTCGATTCGATCGTATGAAAAGATTGTCGCTCTGTTTGAGTAAAAGGTTCTGCAGGGATTGTTGTAGCCAGCGCTTCGAACCTCAATCATTCCTAAAGAGACCAAAAAAAGTGGAATAGGGTAGATAAATCGGCATCAGGTGCGCATCGATCCTTCAATTGCACCTCGTAGGAGGCAACCGGATCTAGGGCGAAGGTGGCTACGGGGTGTTTGGAACACCATCACTTGATACCATGGTTCTAAAAACGAGGGTTCTTCAGACCAGTCCGTTGCCCGAGGGTCTCTCTGGACTTGAGTTGCAAGATCTTTCGGCTTTCAACAATCAGGTTGCCAAACTTGCTCTTGCCGGTGTTCCGATCCGATTTGCTGGAGCACCTCATTCGATCAGCGAGTGGTTGCAGGGGATTAGCAATCGAGCTGCGGTCAACGTCGGACTGGGGCAAACAGCGTTTGGGGCATTGAGTTCTGAGCCCAGCATCAATGCCCAATACGTCGCAGCCCTTGCGGCTTGGCTTGGTAGCAAAACCTCCGGTGGAGGTCCAGATTTCGAGGGGGATGGCTCGCAGGGTTCTTTGAAAGTCCTGGAGCCTTGGGTCCAAAAGGGGCTTCAAGGGAATCGTCAAGTGGACAAGTCGGCAATCTATGCCTTCTGGTTGTGGATTGTTGCGATGCTTGCATCGGTGGTTCTGATTCATACGGTCTGGTTGCTGTTTCCAAAGCTTGCGAAGTTCTACGACAACTCGGGGTATGAAATCGGTATTGGGTATCGCTGGTTGGAGTGGATCCATGATCGGCTCGCCTGGGTGGCTTGTTCATTGGCTGGGATATTGATCGCTGCTCCGCTTCTTTGGCGAGCATGGTTCAGCTCGATCGCCCAGCATTGGAGCTTGCCTAAGTACTTCTCGCAGGGATTCTTTCTGGCGTATTTGTTGCTAGGTGGAATCATCACAGCGGTCCTTGGCTGGACTGTTTTTTGGCCGGTGATCGAGATGCTTGTTTGCGTTGGGGAGCCGCAGCCATGACGACCATCAGCGACCAGAACCAAAACGACTATTTGGCGAGGATTGACCAAGCGATCGCGGGCAGCCAAGGCTTGCAAGATTGGCTCCTTTGGAGATCGTCTCAGGATTCAAAGCAACCGGCGGGGCAAATCAAATTGCTTATTGAGTCCCTCAAGGGAGGCGTTCCGTCCAAGGAATGGATCTCAAACCCGAAGCTTGCTCCTTTATTGCCCCTTGTGCTGCGGAGCGTATCCAAGCCGGATGACTTATCGAATCTGGAGCCTTGGTACCAACTGTTGCAAGAGCGTCCGCTTGGGGTATGGGACATTTTGCGTCGGTACTATTATCCGATCACGATTGCGATCGCAGCGATGGTGGTCGTTTACTACTTTTCGTGGGCGATCATCCCGGCTTTTCGATCGATGTTTGAAGACTATGAACTCAGATTGCCAGACGCGACGAAACTAGTCTTCGGCATCGCAAACTTCGTAGTCAATTTCACGGTTTTGGCCATTGGGCAGATCCTCTTAGGGATCGCCGGAATGATCGGATTGATCAAGCTGATGGGTTATCTTTTGGACCGGTTCGAGAAATGGTCCTTGGTACGATTCCTTCGACGTGGCACCAAGAAGAGCCTTGGTTCGATGGCTCGTTGGAGCGGTACGTTATCGGAATTGCTTCATATCGGAATGCCAGCCGATCAAGCGATTGCGACTGCGGGACTTGCGAGTCGAAGGCCGTGGCTCAAAGAGCAGTCTTTGCAGTTAGCGTCTGCCAGCAAACTTGATCCAAGGAGGCTCTGGAGTAGTTATCCTCAGGCCCGTCAGTTTTCTGCTTCTTCGATCGCCGCATTGGATCTGCATCAACAGGGGGAACCCGGAGCGTCGGTGCTTCGGGAGATAGCCAACAGCTATGCACTACGGTGGGTCAGCCGAGAGAGCGTCTCGTACAACTGGCTTGGCCCTATTGTGATGCTTTTCGTTGCCAAGATGGTCCTGTTTCTGATTCTCGCGTTGTTTCTGCCTTTGATCTCTCTGATTACATCACTTAGCGGTTGAAAGGAACCATCCGACATGACTCGATCCAGCAGTTGGTTCAGTTCGACCCTTTTTCCGGGCAGCACTCTGACCGAGCAGCAAGCGACACTTTTGGCGGTACTTCATGCGGGTGTACGCGACTCGGTGGAGCTAGCGCCGTTGATTCGCGCTTTGTCGTATGAGTATCCTGGGAATTATTTCTATAAGCTCAGGAGGTTAGCAAGGCTGATCGATCAAGGGGTACCCTGGGTCGATGCCCTTGAGCAGACCCCTGAGGCACTTCCTGCCGACATGGTCCTTGCACTTCGAGTCGGTCAACACAGCGGCATTGTGCAAGCGACGTTTGAGCAACTGCGACAGGAGAGTTCCGAGCAGCTGTTAGGTCGCCAGAAAGCCCATTGGCGCAGTTACTTGGCCTACTGGCTGACAGTTTCGCTGGTGATGTTAGTTTTGTTTTCCTTCTTCAACTACTTCATCGCTCCGACGCTTCGCAAGATGATGCTGGAGTTCGATATGGCTAGTGGTGCACGAAATTTAGAGATTGTATCGCGTTACGCGATGCTGCCTTTGTACATCGCGTTTGCCATTACCTGCCTTGGGATTCTCTTCAATTGGTCTGAGAGTTTCCGATCGTGGATGGTCGGAAGGCTCCGGCTTCCTATGGAAAGCATGACTCGCAAACAGTCGTCGATACTTAGGATCCTGGCCAATTCTACCGAGCACGGTCGTCCGATGGCAGGTACGCTTTCGACGCTAGCCAAATACCACTGGGACTCGGGTATACGCAAAAGGCTTTTGATCGCAAGAAACGAAATCGAGCATGGTGCCCAGGACTGGGCGGCGATCCAATCTGTTGGATTGATATCGGCTCCACAAAGAGAAGCCCTCTTGGGACAGACCAACCAGGACCAAGCTTGGGTGTTGCGCAGTTTGGCCAAAAACCTGAGTGCTCACGAGCAGTATCGCTGGGGTTGGTTGCAATCGATGATCCACCCCATGATGCTCATCGCGTTTGGACTTGCAGTGCTTGGGATCTGCTGGTCGGTCCTCGACGGTTTGTACATGCTCGTCACAGAGTTGGCCAAGGAAACAGGTTGGAGATAAATCATGCTTGGTCCATCCACCAAATGTAGCAAATCAAGAGACAGACGAGGCATTATTCAGCTAGAGATCCTGGTCTCGGCGATGCTGCTTGGGGCGTTAGTTTCCTGCATGGTCGGACTCAACTACCGACTCTTAGGTGTGGTCAAGGACACCAAACGCTACCAAGTTGCCTTGCACGAAGCGGCCAACTATGTCCAAGAGCTAACCTCAGGGGGCTTAGAGGAACTCGACCAGAGGATCGCTCAAGTTCGCCTAGCCAGCGACATTGAGAAGGTTCTCCCGGGTGGGACAGTCCACGTCCAACGGATCGAAGATCGCACGGGCATAAGGGTTTTGGTTCGTATCGTTTGGGAACGATCAGGAATTCCCAATAGTGTTGAGCTGACCGGTTGGGTATCCACGCAGGAGAAATCGCCATGAAGCGTCGCTGTGTCGCCCCTATCCATCGCAGTGGATCGATGCTGATCGAACTGTGCGCAAGCCTTGCGACAGCATCGATGGTGATGCTCTTAGGTGTCACCTTGATCGAGCGTTCCATGCATTGGACGCAAGCGGTGCATCGGCATACGAATCTGCAAAGGGAGCTGAGTCAATTGGCTAGTGCTTGGCGAGAGGATTGCTCGAAAGCTGACCAAATCACGTTTGAGTCAGAGCGACAGGTGATTCTATCGACGGCCGGCAAAGAGGTGATCTACCAGATCCAAGAGGATCGTATTGAACGGCGGTGCAAATGGAAGGATCCTCAGTCAGCCACCGCGTGCACACCGGAGGACTATCCCTTGGGGATCGGTTACCAAGCCAAATTCAATTCTCCATACTTAGTCATTTACATGATCGATCCGGTAGGACAGATCGCCTCGACGCGGCTACGCATCTTGGGCAAAACCGCCCAGAAACCTTATCGGATTTTGGAGGATAAGCCATGAGCAAGCCGAAGGCATCGCGTCGCAGCGGAGCGATTTTGATTGTCGCTTTGGTCGCCGTGGCGATCTTCACCGGACTGGTAGCGACCAACATCCGTTGGGTATTGCGTCATCGGCAAACGGTCAAATCCGAAAGGGACTTGATCCAGGTGCAGCTTCTATGCGACGCAGGGTGCGATCGAGCCGCTGGCAGGTTGTCCAGCGACGCTGGATATACAGGTGAAGTTTGGATCGATCAGCAAGACCCTGATACCGGGGTCATGACCAAGGTCTCTATCGAAATCCTTCGCGATGGAGATCGAGCCATAGCGAACGTCCAAGCCTCCCTGGATGGTCGAAGCCATCAGCCCACCAAAATTCAGCGTACAAGAAGAGTTTCGTTTAGCGAATAAGCCCAAGCGATCCATCAAAAGTTCTATCGACATCACTTTTACAAGACAAGCCTTTCATCTGATTAGGAGATACCGCCATGTCCAAGTCGATCCGCAATTACTCAGGACCAAAACGAGCTTTTACGTTAGTCGAATTGTTGGTGGTCATCGCGATCATCGGGATACTGGTCGGGCTATTGTTGCCGGCTGTTCAAGCTGCCCGCGAGGCGGCTCGGCGGATGTCGTGCGCCAACAACATCGCTCAGATCGGCTTGGCGATGCACAATTTTGAATTCGCAGCGGAACATCTTCCAACTGGCACGGTCAACGACACCGGGCCGATCCGAAATGAACCGATTGGAAATCATATCAGTTGGACCGTCAAAATACTTCCGTATATCGAGCAGTCCCGGATGTACAGCGTCATCGATCAGAGCAAGGGGGTTTATGATCCGGTCAACGCCATCCCTCGCATGACCCAAATCGCATCGTTCTTGTGCAATTCTTATCCCTTGTACTCGAGGGTTGGACAAGGGAGTGAAGACATTGGAATCTCCACTTACGCGGCTTGCTATTCGAGCAAAGAGGTACCGCTAGACACGGACAACGATGGGGTTTTTTTCTTGGGCAGCAGAACGAAATTCAGCGACATTGCCGATGGATCGTCCAATACGTTTTTCCTGAGCGAGAAGGTTTCTCCTGACGGGGACCTGGGTTGGATGTCCGGCACTCGGGCCACCTTGAGGAATGGAACGTTGGAGAAGTTCAATCCCGGGAGCATGTCAAAAACCCCTTCGACGATCACATCGAATCCCGACCAAGGCAGCTTGGTCATGGGCGGGTTCTCCAGTTTTCATACCAGCGGAGTCAATACACTTTATGGGGATGGTGGGGTTCGATTCACCCCCATGAGTATCGATCCGAAGGTATTAGAAGCCTTTTGTACCCGAAACGGTGGTGAGTTGGCCTCGAACCCGGATTGGTAACCATCGACAAATCCCGCATAACTGGAAAAATCCTTTCATGTTGTGCACGCGTTGATTCATGAATATTCGGGTTAAATTGTTCTAATCAGGCAAAATAGAGACCCTTCTCGGTTGAAAATCGTCCGGAATATGACATATTTCCGGAAGAAAGAGTGGTTTTCCTTCAGCTTGCGATTGATTTCAACGCTTGGGCGATGGAAAACCTTCCAAAAATGACAGATTTCAACTGAGATTTGATGAATTCCCAAACTGCTGCCAATTCGTCGATTGCCCGAAGGGCTCGAATGCTGGAGTTTATCCGGCAGCAGGGGTTCGTATCGATTCCTGAGCTTAGGGACTCGCTGGATGTCAGTGAGTCGACGATTCGCCGAGACCTTGAGTCGTTTGAGGAGTCGGGTGAGGCTCGCCGGACTCATGGTGGTGTTTTCTACACCGGATCGGTCAGCAGCATCCGCCAATTCCATCGCCCCAATCACAACGACGGAGCTTGGGACAAGAAGCGAGCGATAGCCCTTGAGGCAGCCAAGCTTGTCAGCGACCACGATACGGTATTGCTCGATGGAGGCAGCACGACCTATGAGCTAGCCAAGCAACTTGTTGGGCGTCCTTTGCAGATCGTGACCAATTCACTTCCTGTGGCCAATTTGTTTTCGGCGAGCGACTCGGTCGATTTGGTGGTTCTAGGTGGTGCGATCCATAACCGAACGGGGGTCACTCACGGCCCTTACACCGATCAAATGCTTGAGACGATCAACGTTCAAAAAGCATTTTTAAGTGTCGCCGGTGTCAATGAGAAAGGATTCTACAACAGCAACATGCTGCTGGTGGAAACCGAACGCTGCATGATGCGAGCCTCGGACCGGACGATCATCGTGGCCGACAGCACCAAGTTTGGCCGTTCGAGCTTGGCTCGCATGTGCGAGTGGGGGCAGGTCGACACGTTGGTAGTCGACCAAGGCCTTTGCAACTTGTGGCAAGAACGGATTGCGACGCTTGATACCAAATTGATCCTCGCTGCGCTTCAAGATCACGCGCAGGAAACTTCAACTCTGACCTCCTAATCGACCTTACATCATGAATGCCTCTGCTTCGAACTTCAATGGAAACATCGATGCTGCTCGTATCGAATCGCTGGTGCGTTTGGCGATCGCCAAGGCGTTAGGACAGCCCGGTGTGCCTGCGGATCATTCCGGTGTTTACACACCCAAATTGGTGGTGAGCATTTCGGCGCGGCATGTCCATTTGACCGATGAGCATGTGGAAAAACTATTTGGCAAAGGCAAGAAGCTCACACCCGAGAAGGGTCTTTACCAAGACGGTTTTTTTGCAGCCGCAGAGACGGTGATGATCGTCGGTCCACGAAGGCGAATGATTCCCAATGTTCGGGTGTTGGGGCCGACTCGCAAGACCAGCCAAGTAGAACTGGCTTTCACCGACACGATCTCTTTGGGCATCGATGCTCCGGTCAGGCACAGCGGGGATATCCAAGGCACACCGGGTTGCGTCTTGGTAGGTCCAGCAGGGGCTGTGGAGCTTGACCAAGGCGTGATACGGGCAGCAAGGCACGTGCATATCAACCCTCGGGACTGCGAATACTATGGCGTCAAGAACGGCGAATTCATGGCTTTGAAGGTCAAGAGTCCGCAGTGCTCGGTGACGTTTGAGGATCTTCTGGTACGTCAAGACGCCAATGCAAAACTGGAAGTCCACATCGATACCGATGAGGGGAACGCATGCGATCTGGACCACGCCACAAGCATTGAATTGAAACGACAGGAACCGTGCAAATGCCATGACAATCATTGATTGCGGGTCTATTTAGCACGTCTGGCACGGCAGCGAATAACAATTTTGGTTTGTATCCCTTTTTCTCACTTGGAGTAGCAACTTATGGCTAAAACGAACGAGGCTCTCGGCATGATCGAGACCAAAGGATTCATCGCACTGGTCGAAGCAGTCGACGCGATGATGAAGGCAGCGAATGTAAAGTTCCTTGGATGGGACAAAGTCGGCAGCGGCTTGGTCTCGGCTTTTGTCAGTGGCGATGTCGCTGCGGTGAAAGCTGCCACGGATGCAGGTGCGGCAGCGGCTGGACGAATCGGACAAGTTCTGAGTGTTCAGGTCATCGCTCGTCCCCACGAGGACATCACCAAGGTTCTGAAGGTCTCAGCTCCCTCGGCATCGGCTGAGTAGTTAAGCCCCATCCTATTCTGTAAAACAATTCAAGACTAAAGAAAGAAGTAATCTACTA
This sequence comes from Planctomycetota bacterium, assembly GCA_018969045.1. Taxonomy (GTDB): domain Bacteria; phylum Planctomycetota; class Planctomycetia; order Pirellulales; family Pirellulaceae; genus JBKCUI01. The sequence goes on from JAGWZB010000116.1 coordinate 8,751, forward strand.
TGCAAGCTGCAATCGGATTGATTGAAACCAAAGGCCTCTTGGCCTTGATCGAAGCTACCGACGCGATGGCCAAAGCCGCGAGTGTCGAAATCGTCAAGCGAATTGATATCGGTGGTGCTTACGTGACGACCATCGTCAGCGGCGATGTCGGTTCGGTACGAGCCGCCGTCGAAGCGGGTGCTGCTGCGGCTTCCCAAGTGGGCGAGTTGGTCAGCAGCCACATCATTCCCCGTCCTTCTGAAGGTTTGACCTCCGCTTTCCTGAAATAGTTTTCAAGTCAAGGATCGACAATGAAAGTCCTCGTTGCCAATTTGGGTTCCACCAGTTTCAAGTATCGGCTCTTTGACATGGCCGACGAACGACAGCTTGCGCGCGGAGGCGTTGAACGCATCGGCGGTGCTGTCAGTCCTTGCTTTGTCGAAATCAACGGAGTTCGTACAGAGTCCGAGGAAACGGTTCCCAACCATGGTACCGCAGTCGATGCCTGCATCGGCCAGCTGACAGACGCCAAGTCCGGGTGCCTCAAAGACGCTTCGGAGATTTCTGCCATCGGTTTCAAAGCCGTTCATGGTGGTCGCATTTCCGGGGTTCAGGTCATCAACGACAAGGTGCTCGATGCCATGGAGGAAATGAATTCGGTGGCGCCAGCGCACAATCCGCCTTATATGGCGGCGATGCGTCAATTGGCAAAAACGTCATCGAAGATTCCGTTGGTAGCTGCCTTTGAAACCGACTTTCATCAGTCCATCCCCGAAGCTTGGAAACGCTATGCAATCCCCGACGAATTGGCGGAGTCTCTGCCGATCCGCAAGTGGGGATTTCATGGTGCCTCGCACCGTTACATCGGATGGCGAACCGCTGAGTTGCTGGGGAATCAAGACGCTCGCGTGATCTCCTTGCACTTAGGCGGAAGCTCTTCGTTGGCAGCGATTCGAGGAGGTAAAAGCGTTGCGACAACGATGGGAATGAGCCCTCAAACAGGGCTTCCTCACAACAACCGCGTTGGGGATATCGACCCTTATGCGTTGCCCCTGATGCTCAGAAAGACAGGACTGAGTCTCGAGGAACTCCTTAAGGTTCTGGCCACCCAAGGTGGGTTGCTGGGACTCTCCGGTGGCCTTTCAGGCGATGTTCGGGATCTTGAGTCGGCCGCTGCCGGTGGGAATACCAAGGCCCAATTGGCGATCGATGTGTTTGTGGCTGAGATACGGCGACAACTCGGATCGATGCTGGTAGCCCTTGGGGGTGCCGATGCGTTGGCCTTTACGGGCGGCATCGGCGAAAACTCGACTACCATCCGGCACGCAGTATGCCAAGGACTCGGTGATCTTGGGATCTGTCTTTGCAGCACCAAAAATGCTTCTGGAGACAAAGAGCGACGTATCGACGATCAAGCCAAGGGTAAGGTCCAGTTGTGGATAGTTCCAACCAACGAGGAATTGATCGTAGCCAGACAAACCGTCGCTGCGATCCGAAAGTAAATCAAAAGGCTTAGCGAGACCAACATCATGTTTGTTGCCAAAGTAACCGGTTCCATCGTATCGACCCAGAAGGTTGACTCTATGACCGGGCAAAAACTGCTCATGGTCGAGCCCTTTCGACTCGAGCCCAAGGATCGACAGAGCTTGGTCTCAACCGGCCGAACATTCATCGCAGTCGATGCCCTAGGTGCAGGAGTCGGCGATCTGGTTTTGATCACCCAAGGCAGTAGCGCACGATTTACACCCGAGACCGGAAAACTGCCGATCGACTGCGTGATCATAGGGATCGTCGATACCGTCAGCATCGAAAAGAGCAACATCTACAGCCGTCAATAAAACCCCATAAGAATCCAACTTCGGATCATGCAAATCAACGAAACTTTAATCCGTTCGGTCGTCGAACAAGTCATCAGCCAAGTCCGCTTGCAATCGGGCTCACACTCCGGCGCCGGAACGAGTCCTGCTCGCGGGCACTCGGGGCTCTTTGACAACGTCGATGATGCAGTTGCTGCTGCAAGAAACGCCTTCGAACAACTCCAAAAGCGTCCGATCGAAGATCGCAAAAAGATCATCGATATCATTCGGCGCATTTCGATTAGCCAATGCGTCGAGCTTGGCACCATGGAAATGGAGGAGACCAAGATCGGACGGCTCAAGCACAAGATCGAGAAGCTCAAGACGCTCGGTGAAAAAACACCCGGGGTAGAGTTCCTCAAAACCGAGTGCTACAGCGGTGACCGAGGTTTGGCTGTCATCGAGCATGCCCCCTTTGGAGTCATCGGTGCGATCACTCCTGTGACTCACTCTCTGCCAACAATCACCGGAAACGCTGTCAGCATGATCGCTGGAGGCAATACTTTGGTGGTCAATCCCCATCCAAGCGGACGAAGAGTTGCAGCCGAGGGAGTGCGCCGATTCAATGAAGCGATCCGTGCGGAGGTCGGGATCGATAACTGCATCAGCCTGATTTGTGAGCCGACGTTAGAGACGGCACAGCAACTTTTCAAACATCGTAAGATCGCTTTGATTTGCGTGACCGGGGGACCTGCTGTTGCTCGCGCGGCGCTCAATAGTGGAAAACGAGCCGTAGTTGCCGGACCAGGTAACCCACCGGTGGTCGTCGACGAAACCGCAGATCTGGATCATGCCGCACGTTGCATCATCCAAGGTGCCGCCTACGACAACAACTTGCTGTGCATCGCTGAAAAAGAAGTGTTCGTCGTCGATAGCGTATTTGAGCCAATGATGGAGGCCATGAGCCGAGCAGGTGCTGTCCGACTGAGTCATCACGAAGTCGATCGACTCACAGGTGCTGCCTTGCAAATCGTCGGCGAGGGAGCCGATAAACATCATGCTCCTCGCAAGGAGTTGCTCGGACACGACGCGGTCGAACTTGCCGCCGCAGCAGGAAAAACGATCGATCCGGCCGTCGAGTTGGTTTTCGGCGAAACAGGTTTCGATCATCCTTTCGTTCAAACCGAACAGATGATGCCTTTCGTCCCCTTCGTGCGATGTCCCAATTTTGAAGCGGCTGTCGAGTGTGCGCAGCAAGCCGAACACGGATATCGACACACCAGCATCATCCACTCCCGCAACGTGCGGAACATGACGATTATGGCCCGTGCAATGGACACGACTTTGTTTGTGAAAAATGGTCCGTGCATGGCAGCCCTTGGACTCGGCGGAGAAGGCTATCTGTCTTTCTCCATCGCAGGACCTACCGGCGAAGGGGTGACGACTCCGCTGACTTTCACACGCGAGCGTCGCTGCTCGCTGATCGACGACCTATTCATCCTGGGTCGTTAGTTCGCTGGATCGATTCCCCGTTGTAATTACTTTTAACGCACGAACCTCCATCAAGATCCCATCAGGCACCCCATGCAAGTCGCCTTGGTACTAGGCAACGCGATCTCGACAGTCAAACACCGCAGCTTGGAAAATGTCAAGCTGCTGGTGTGTCAACCGCTAGGTGCTGATGGCAAATCCCGAGATGGTTCGCCAGTGATTGTCGCTGACTATATGGGTGCAGGAGCCGGGGAAACCGTCATCATCACCAGCGATGGTGCTGCGGTGCGAGAGCTGTACGGGCTGCAGAACAGCCCTTTGCGATGGACGGTACTTGGACTGGTCGATGATATGCCAGATGCCTCGGGTTCTGCTCAAACCAAGGGGATTGAGCGATGAGTCAGCAGCCCGCAACCCCTACGCAGCTCCATGCAAGTCAGATCGAGCAGATTGTGCGCAAGGTTCTGGCTTCGTTGGAAATTCCTAGCTCCGTCGGGTCCACTTACGTAAGTGCGGCTGTACTGAGTTTGGATGTTTTGCGATCATTGCCTAAAGACATCAAGCAGATCTCAGTTGGTGAAAATACTTTGGTCACACCAGCAGCCAAGGACTACCTCAAAGAGAAAGGGATCGCTTGGACCAAGACGACTGCACAGACTCCTGTTGCTGGGAACACAAGCGGTATTGTCGTTTCCGATTCAAAAAACATCGACGTTTCTTCGTCCAAACGGCTTTTTGTAACCGGTTCGGTGCTATGGTTGCGAAACCTTGAAAAACAGCTTTGTCCCAAAGCGACCTTGGTCGACCAGATCCAGATGGATGATGCCTCGGCAATTCGCTCGGTGGCGCAAGCCATTCGCAATGGAGCCTCCAACGCAGTGGCGATTGTCAAGGCTCCCCATGCGACCTTGTGGCAAGCCGCCCGAGACGAAGCTCTCCGGCCAGCGATCATCTCTCAATGGAGCGATTTGGAAGAAGTGTTTCGAGAAGTACCCACCAACTTGTTAATCGTTCCT
>JAGWZB010000117.1 GCA_018969045.1 Planctomycetota bacterium
CTCGACGGTTGAACCAGTTGATGGATGGAACGAGCGTCGAAGCGGCAACCCGATGGTCCATCCAGGAGGATACATGGATCTCGGCGCGCATCGCGCGACTGGCCGAGAAAATCCCCGACGAGCAATGGGCTGCAATCCAACCAAAAATTCTCCAACGGCTTGAAGCCAATCCTAAACAGGATCCATCCTTACTAAGGCTGCGATTGCAGCACTTTGAAGGACTTCCGTTCACACAGCAAGCGCGGTTGCTGTATGCCAAATCGCTGGGAAATCGCAGCATGATCGATGCTGAGTATCTGCTATCTGCCAGCGACAGCAATAACCCATCGATCCGACTTGCAAAAGCTGCACTCTATCTCAAAGGGGAGCGGCCGATGAAATCTTGGTTGGAACTCGATAAAGACGACGCACAATTTCTTGCGGTCGCCAATGAGCTAACCGGCAAGAACGCTCCAGGACTGCTGCGATACGATGACCCAAATGCGATGATCATTCGGTTTAAGGAGCGTGAGGCTTCTGCAGCTAGATCAAAAAACTGGCCCCAAGGAAAAGTGGAGGTGACCTCAAGTTTTGCCGAGCCAAATGCGATTGGACAATTTCAATCTGGATATGAAGGCGCCAACATCTGCCAGATTGGACAGGTCTATGGAGATTCCTTCCAGGATTGGCAAGCCTATTACAACAACGGCCTGCTCCATTTGGTCCAACAACAAACGGGCGAGCAAATCCAATACAACTTGCTGGATGTTGGGGTCCAGGATCGGCTGACCCCTCCGAGGGTTCATGCGATCAATAGCATTGTGATTATTGAACTAAGGGACCAGATAATCGCGTTGGATCTATTCCATGCCAATTTAAGCCAACAAGACGGACAGCTTTGGAACACTGCCTTCGGGAAAGAGTCCTCGGAATCGCAGGCACCAGGCAGAGTACGAACCAATACCATCGAGAGAAATTCATGGGGACTGGTGATCCCCAAGCGTGTTTTTCGCATCGTTGATGTTTCTCGATGGGGTGTCGTCGTCCAGGCGGACAATGAATTGACCAGTATCCATCCGTTGTTGGGAACCAAGCAATGGAGCTTGCAGGGATTTCGAAACGCATCGGTTGTCAGCAAAGGTGGATTCCTATATGCCTTGGAATCTTCAAACTCGAAAATATCCAAGATAGACCCCCGAGATGGGCTTGTGATAGAAGAAATCAAAACCGATCAGGACGGCTGGACGCCTTTGACCACCCTCGCCCAGCGCTGGATCATGCAACCGGTTCGCCAGTCTGGAGCTGATCAAGCAAGCCGCATGAAGCTCAGGCTCCTAGAGCCTACGACCGGACAAGTCCTCCTGAGTACCGATCACACCGTCGATACTCGCTTGGCAATCGTCGGTGACGTCGGTTTGGTAGCTCTGCGGACCGATGGATCGATGGTTTACTGGAATGTTTTGAAAGGGACTGAGTCGAATCATCAGGCGGAAGTCGAAGGGAAATTTAGCAGTATCAGTGCCCAAACTTTCGGTGGCTTGGCGCTGGTGCTACCGCATGCAGGCGCGATGGAACTTGACAGTGTTCAAGTCTCACCGCAACTGAGAACCGACCCAACGGTTGCCGCTTGCGCGGGGAGATTGTTTGCGATTCGCATCGAAGATGGATCACTGGTATGGGAAAAAGCCCAGCGAGTGAAACACTTCCTGTTCCCGATCAGCCAAAACCGCGAATCTCCAGCAGCGGTTTTCATGCGCAGACTCACCCTCAAAAATGTCCGCGGCATGAGTTTGGACTTTACCAGCATCGCGCTGATCGATGTGCAAACCGGAAAATTGCTTTACCAAAAGCATGACCTACCTGCGGTTCGTGGTGATGCTTTCAGGCAGCAGTTACTCCCAAGCCAGAGCCTGATGACGGTCAAGCTCTACGGAAATCTGTTCGCAATACGTTGGACAGACCAACCATTGGATCCCTCGACCAAACCTGACTCAAATGGGAGCGATCCCACTGGCGAGCTTGCTATTGGCGAACTAGACTTCGAGGGGTTCCAAGCGACTGCGGAGGAATTGGCCGATCGGATCAAAAGTGGACAACCGATCCCCGGCCTAACTCCGCCAAACAACGGCAATTTGGATCCTCCGATCCCCCGATGAGAATCACATCCATTCCCCGATACTATCGGAATCTTAAGCGTTGGCGGGAAATCATACTGATCCTGCGCCGCTATGGACTAGCCGATTGGCTTAGCCGTCTTCGGTTGGACATGATCCGAGATTGGATCAAAGATGATCATGGAGTACCGCTAGCAAGTTACTCGCGTGAGGCGCGCGTAAGAATGGCGCTGACGGACTTGGGACCAACGTTTATCAAGCTTGGACAAGTCCTTTCCCTTCGACCTGATTTGGTCGGTAGTGCCCAAGCTGCCGAGTTGCAGCTGCTTCAGGCCAATGTACCTGCTGATCCACCAGAGGCTGTCGCCCGTACTATTGAGTCCGAGCTCAAAGGATCCATACCGGAATTATTCACGGAATTTGATCAAACCGCGATGGCTTCAGCATCGATTGGCCAAGCCCATCGCGCAAGACTGCCCGATGGAACCGCTGTGGTCGTCAAAGTCCAACATGAAAACATACGAGGGAAAATTCATGAAGACCTCGAGGTTTTAGCCGGGTTGGCAGGGCTTGCCGAACGCATCCCTGAGTTTGCTGTTTGGCGGCCTCGTGAGATCGTCAGCCAGTTATCAAGATCGCTCAAACGCGAACTGAGTTTCACACAAGAGCAAGCCAATCTGATCATGCTCAAAGAAGCGTTGTCTGGATTGTCTGGAATACGTATTCCAGAGGCGTTCGCAAGCCACTCGAGCCATCGCGTATTGACGATGAGTCTGTTATCGGGTGAATCGATCAACCAAGTAGCCGATCCTGAGAAGTACTCCGACGAAGATCGCGAAGAATTTGCAAGAAGGATAGCAGACCTTTACGTTGAGATGATCTTTGTCAAAGGACTTTATCATGCCGATCCTCACCCGGGTAACATCCTCATTGAACATGACGGGAGTTTGGGGCTTCTGGACTTTGGGATGGTTGGACGGATCGACGATGCTCTCAGGGACAACATCGAAGAGATGCTCTGGGCATTATCGCTCAAGGACTCTGCGCTTCTTACATCGATCATCAAACGGGTAGGAAAGGTCCCTCAGAATGTGGATGACTCGTTGCTCTCGAACGACATTACAGACTTGATTGGAACCTACGGTAACCAACCGATCGAGCGGATTGATTTGGCAACGGCACTTAACGATGCGACCGACATCCTTCACCGGCATCGAATCGTTTTGCCTAGTCAACTAGGCATGCTTATAAAAACCTTGGTGACACTGCAAGGCACTATCCGTCAAACGAGCCCAAAGTTCAGTTTGCTCGAAGCTATCGAGCCGATGTTTAAACGCATGTGGCGAAGCAGGCTCTCACCGTGGAGACAAGCCCGAAGGCTGCGAAGACTTTACATCGAAGTGGAAACACTGGTCGAGAAACTGCCCGGTCAAATCAGCTCTCTTATGGAATTGGTGCAAAGCGGCAAACTCGATGTCCACCTTTCCCATCGAGGGCTTAGTCCATCGATCAACAGGCTGGTCCTGGGGCTACTGACAAGCTCCCTACTGCTTGGCTCGTCGATCTTGATGGCATCGAATGTCCCACCTTTGCTTTTTATAAACGGTGGGCCTTTTGGATTGAAAAACCTCTCGATGATCGGATTGGGAGGATTTATATTGAGTCTCATCGTGACGATTCGCATCCTCTTGGCGATCAATCGCTCAGGGCACTTGGATCCTCACGGAGAAGCCGAGGATCAGGATCCCTTTGGATAATCCATCGGGTAACTGAAGCTCACTGGTTAGCTTCATGCCAAGGCGTATCGTCGGCGTCGTCGGATGCGAAAGCGGGTGCATCGAGGATTTGCAGATAGCTATCGTATCGACGCGGGTCGAGCCTTCCATCTGCGACCGCGTCCTTGACGGCACAGATATCTTCATGATGATGCGAACAATCAGGATATCGGCAGTGCGATGCAAAAGGGCGAAGATCTCGAAAAAGCCCTGTCAGTTCCGCTGGCACAATATCCCAAAGTTGAAATTGGCGAACTCCCGGAGTATCGATGATGGAGGTCTTTGCATCGATACAAAACCATTCGGCAGTGGTCGTAGTATGCTTGCCCTTTTGGTTATCCAAACTGACATTCTGTACGCGTTGGGATAAACCTGGTATCAGATGATTCAAAATGCTCGATTTACCGACACCACTTTGTCCGATCACTGCGCTGGCTTTCCCCTGCACCCACGATTCCAAATGGTTCATGCCCCATCCTTGCATTGCGCTAAGCATGAAAACCTGGTATCCCATTTGGGCATAACTACCGATCAATGGTTGAAGTTTCTCGGGAGCAATCAAATCGCATTTGTTGATACACACGGTAGCATCGATTTGGTTTTGTTCGGCAGTGGCGAGAATTCGATCGATTAGATTGGGTTTAATCGAAGGCTCTGCGGCGCTTGTGACGACCAGGATTTGGTCGATGTTCGATGCGATCACATGCCGGCGATTCTTGCTAGTACGGCAAAGTTCTGAGCGACGAGGCTCGATACGAACGATCCAGCCTTGGTTGCCCCCGTGAGGCTCGACTTTGACTTGGTCACCCGTTACGACGACGTGACGCTGGGTCGTGGAGAGATTTTTAAGGACCCGACGAACCGCACAGCGAAGAATCTGTCCGTCAGATAGTTCGACGATCGACTCGAGGCCATGGACACGAATCACCCTGCCATCGACCGTTGCGTCGGATGTTTGGATTTGTATCGACTGGATGGCATCTGGATGCTCTGGGGATACCACATCGGCTTTGACAGTTCGGCGGCGAGTCAGATCGCCCTTACCGGTGATGCGTTGGGAGTTCTGCGTATCGATTTCGTCTTTGGAATCGGCGAACTTTTCGGTCAGTCCGCGTTCGCGTCGTTGACCTTGGTGTCCTTTTCGAAACTCTAATCGGGTCTTCTTTGGTTTTTTCTTGGACATTGCAACTAAGGCTCTGAAACCACCGAAGCGGTTGAATCGCTCAGTTCGGTTTCCGACAATAGTTCCTCCGGTGCATGGATGCTTGGACCGATCAGCGTTGATATTTCTTTCTCATCGAGTTCTTCGCGAACGATGAGTGCATCCTTGAGGATTTCAAGGGAGTTTCGATGCTTTTGGAGTAGTTCGAGGGCTAAGTGATCGGCATGACGGAGGGTCTCGCCGATTTCGCCGTCGATGATCTCTTGAGTCTTTTCGCTGAAGAGTCGTTGTTGGTGGATCTCTCGACCGAGGAAAGGGTCGCTATCGGAGAGCTTATAGGAAACCGGTCCGAGCTTGCGGCTCATTCCCCAATGGGAAATCATTCGGCGGGCAAGCGAAGTGGCCCTTTCCAAGTCGTTTTCGGCACCAACGCTCGTTTCTTTGTAAATGATTTGCTCGGCCGCACGACCTGCAAGCAGTACGATTAACTGATCTCGCACTTCTTGCTCGGACATATTCATCCGATCCTCCGAAGGAAGAATCTGGGTGCTTCCAAGGGACTGTCCTCGTGGAATGACGGTGACTTTATGAACTCGCTGGGCCCCTGGTAGAAACCAAGCTGCAAGTGTGTGTCCAGCTTCATGGTAGGCGGTTTTCTCTTTCTCCGCCGGGGCCATAACCTCTTCACGTTTGGCGCCCATGAGCACTTTGTCTCTTGCATAATCAAAATCGGACATGTGCACGCGTTTTTTGTCATGGCGGGCAGCCCACAGAGCCGCTTCATTGACGATATTTCGAAGATCAGCGCCGGTGAGCCCGACGGTGGCTTCTGCGATCCGGTGCAAATCGACATCAGCGTCCAAGGGAACTTCTCGAACATGAACTTTGAGAATTTCCTCGCGTCCTTTGAGCGTCGGCCTACCGACGGTGATGTGACGATCAAATCGTCCTGGTCGCAAAAGCGCCGGATCCAAGACATCTGGACGGTTGGTCGAAGCGACAACGATAACCGATTCGGTGGGCGAAAAGCCATCCATTTCGCTGAGGATTTGATTGAGTGTTTGCTCACGCTCGTCATGGCCACCGCCGAGTCCGGCACCGCGTTGGCGACCAACTGCATCGATTTCGTCGATGAAGATAATCCCGGGGGAATTCTGCTTGGCCGTCGCAAACAGATCCCGAACGCGTGAAGCTCCGACTCCTACGAACATCTGAATGAACTCACTGCCATTGACCGAATAAAAAGCAACTCCCGCTTCACCGGCAATCGCTCTGGCCAGCAGAGTTTTTCCGGTCCCTGGAGGTCCGTTCAGCAGCACTCCCTTAGGAACTCGGCCTCCAAGTTTCTGGAACTTTTCAGGCGACTTCAGAAAATCTACAATCTCCTTGAGATCCGCTTTGACTCCCTCTAAGCCTGCAACGTCGTCGAAACTGATCGCTTGGTCCGATGCTTCAAAGCGTTTGGCGGTCGATCGCGTAAATCCGTTTAGAAAATTCCCGCCCATCATGTTCTCACGCGATCGTCGCATCAGCGTGTAAATTCCAAATCCAAGTAAACCCAAAGAAGCCAGGGACAAAAGCAAATAAAGCGAATTGGAGTCCGTCGCTGGCACTACATCGTAGACCAGAGGTGGTTGATCCGATGAAGCGCTCTTGGAAGCCCTGATCTTCTCCAACCTCTCAAACAAGTCCCTTCGAGATTCACCCTGATCGGGCAAAGCAACGCGAAAGTTCTCCGCAAGCCGCGCAGAAGAAACGCTGGTCGAGGACTTAGGAACAACCGGTTTGCCGTCGGTATCGTAGGTAAGAGGTTTCTCTGGCGCGACGATGAAAGTCCCTTCGGCACCCGAAGGATACACCGTCAACCGCTTGATGTTCTCCCGCTCTAACTGATCCAAGAAGAAACTATAATCGACGCGGGAATACTCCGTTGAATTTGGGAAAAACAACAGGAGCATGCAAAGGGACAAAAGTAACGCAAACCACCAGAAATTACCGGTGCCCTTATTGCCACGGACCGGCACCGGAGGAATAGGTCTATCAGATTTCGATGTAGTCATGGATCAGCGCAGTCTAAGATTTGCAAATCGGTTGAAAAGCCGAACGGTCGTCACCCCCAGATTGTAACAAAATCACGGCAAAAAAGAGCCTGGCATCCCAACAAAACCCCGCAGGGCTAAATCTGGTAGTTCATATCCATCAGCGAATCGTCGATACTCCCGTTGCGGATCCTGACCTTGGGTTTCTCAAGGACCACCGTCGTATGAGGCGCGACACTCGATGTGACCCAGACACTCGACCCGATAACGCTGTGATGACCGACAGTCGTATTGCCCCCCAAAATCGTCGCGTTGGCATAGATGACCACGTGATCTTCAATCGTCGGATGACGTTTGGTGCCTCTGACCAACTCCCCGTTAGCATCGGTTGCAAAACTCAAAGCACCAAGCGTCACGCCCTGGTAAATTTTGACGTGATTGCCGATCGCGCACGTCTCGCCGATGACCACTCCGGTGCCGTGGTCGATGAAAAAGTACTCGCCGATATCCGCACCCGGATGGATATCGATCCCGGTCTGCTTGTGGGCCCATTCGCTCATCATCCTGGGAATGAATGGGACTTTTAGCCGCACCAATTCATGGGCGATCCGGTAGATCGTGACGGCTTCGAGCCCAGGAAAACAAAACACGATTTCATCCCGATTCGTGACGCTAGGATCCCCCGCAAATGCGGCTTCCACGTCCTTGGATAAAACCTGACGAATCGCAGGGACTTTCTCGATCAATTGCATGGCGATCCACTCCCCGCGAGCTTCGTAATGTGCCATTTCTGTGCACCCCTCTGTCGGCGAGTGATTCACTCGGTCGGCATGGATAAGCGCCCTAGTGATCTGTTTGGAAAGTTTCGCTAAAAGCGAATCCACCAAATTGCCTACATAGTAGGAGACATTCGACGCATGCAACCCCTCACGACGCCGAAAACCCGGATAGAAAAGATCCTTGAAATCCTCAAGAATCTCGATCACAACCTCGTATTTGGGCAAAGGACAGTGCCCCAAATGATGAATCCTTTCGGTCATCGAATAACTCGCCACGATCGAATCGGTCAATCGAGGGATCATGCTCTGTCTGTCGACTGAAGAGTTGATTTCATTTGCCACGTCTTACCACCGAAGTCATCTTTTCTAGGGGTTTTCTGTGCTGTATCAAGGGTTTTATCATGGTTTTCAAACAATCCGCCGTCACCTAACTCCTGCGGTGTGTATCGGATCTATCGACCAAGCCCGTCAAGGTATTCTAAACAGTCCAGCTCCCGAAGCGAACCTCAGCACGAAATGCTAGCACTTTATATTGCGCTAGCATTTGGGCGATGTGGAAAATCTTGTGCGAAACTTGATTCGCCCTCAGAGATTCCCTACCTTACCCGCCTCTCGCAGACCCCGCTCGGCTGAATGGATTCAGCCAAAACGAGCTTAACAACTTCCTGCGAGCCTTTTCAAGAGTCCATTCAGGAGATCCAGAGCCATGGCACGCAAACCACTTATCGGTATGAACTGCGACTACCGAGCGTCACACCAAGGAACCCCAGCTTACGCATTTCTAGCCGCTGGTTACTTTGACGCGATCGCTAAGGCCGGAGGAATCCCCGTGGTCGTCCCTCCTACGGAAAACATCGATAGTATCGGCTCAATCCTGGAAAACCTAGACGGCTTTGTCCTTGTCGGTGGGGCTGACCTTGATCCCCGCCGAGATGGCTACATGCTCCACAGTTCTGTGCGTCCGATGGAAGCCCGTCGGGAAACCTTCGACCGAAAACTCGCACGGGAAATCGCTCAACGACGTATGAGCCTGATGGCCATCGGTGCCGGTCTTCAACTGATCAATATCATCGAAGGGGGAAACCTCTTTTACCACATACCGATCGATCTACCCAACGCCTTGCCCCACCTGGATCCGCACGACCCGAACCACCGGCACTCCTTGGTCGTGGAACCCAATTCCATTCTGGGCCGCGTGTACGGCGAAGGTGAAATCCGCGTCACTAGCCGACACCACATGGCGATCGATCGACTTGCAGATGCCTTCAAAGTCACCGCACGCTGCCAAGACGGGGTCATCGAAGGGATCGAAAGCCGCTTGGACGATTGGTTCGTTGTAGGCTGCCAGTTTCACCCCGAATCCCCTGCTGCAAGCGCCTTGGACAGCCAAATCTTCGAAGAATTCGTATCGGGCATCCTAACGCGAGAAATAAGTCAGCCTAGCATCCAGCTCAAAGTGGCTTAATTGGCCTGTCGCCACAAAATTCCTCCAGCAGCGAAAACTTGGCACGGATGCCGTTCGCTGTTGGAACGAATGCTTACCCTGCGATGGCTTGGAGCTTCTCGAGCCCAAGCCTCGAGCACCAGTCTCCAAAGGATTCACCCTCTTGACGCTGCGACCCGAATGCCTTGAACAAGGGCTCTAAAGTATCGGTGATCGCCTCCAAGGGAACCAGATCCTTGAAGATAAACGCCAATCGAGTACCCAGACGGGTCCCACCTACATAAACGGTGTACTTGCCTTTGGCCTTTCCCACCAAACCGATATCGGCGTTATAAGGTCTAGCGCAGCCGTTTGGACATCCGGTCATCCGTACCGTGAAAAGCTCTTTGTCTAAACCCAACTCTTGAAGTTTCTTTTCCATCACATCGATCACACTTGGCAAAGCCCGCTCGCTTTCAGTGATCGCCAAACCACAGGTAGGCAACGCGACACAAGCGATCGACCAACGCCTGACATTGGAGATCTCTTCGGTAAGGGGCAAGCCATGCTTCTTGATGATCCCCTCTAGCTTGGGGCGGGAGCTAGGATCCAAATTGCAAAACAAAACGCTTTGGTGAGCGGTCAGACGGATCTGGGGCTGGAACTCTTCGCATATCTCTCGCAATGCTTTCTTCCACTGACGATTTTCATCATCATACAGCCGGCCGTTCTCGACATTGAATCCATAAAAGCATCGTCCATCTCCTTGTTGATCCCAACCCATGTGGTCTCGATGCTCGACCACGTCGTCGGGAGTGCAGTCCTGGAGGGTGCTCCCATAGTACTCTTGGACTTGATGCCTCATCCATTCAATCCCTCGATCGTGGACCAAGTACTTCAATCTCGCACGTTTGCGATCGTCGCGGTATCCAAAGTCTCTCTGGACCTTGACGATCGCCTCGGCAACTCCGACGGCTTGCTCTGGGGTTACAAAGGCCATGCGAGTGGCAAGCCGAGGAAAGGTCTTTTTGGCGCTTGGGGTTACCCCCAACCCACCTCCAACGACCACGTTGTATCCGATCACTTGAGCGTCCCTGACGACTGCGATGAAACCCAAGCAGTTGGTGTAAACATCTGTGCAGTTGTCGTCTGCCAAGGCGATCGCGGTTTTGAACTTCCGGGGCAAGTAAGTCTTTCCGTAAATCGGTTCCACGAATTCGTCGCTACCACCTTCGAGCGTTTCCTCACCGCTGGAGAGATCCTTGAGCCAAAGCTCGTAATAGGATTTCGTCTTTGGCGATAGATGATCCGAAATGTCTTGAGCGAGCTTCTGAACCGTAGCTCGGATGTTATCGGTGTAAGGCGCAGGGCAGGCCATCGTGTTGCGATTGACGTCACCGCAAGCCGCCAAGGTCGTGAGCATGGTCCTATTGATCCTCTGCATGCATTCCCTAAGATCGCTCTTGAGGATTCCATGCAATTGCAAACCCTGACGCGTCGTGATCTTGAGCGTTGAATTGCCGATCGAATCGCACAAATCCAAATGAGCCAGCAATTGCTCGGTGGTCATTATCCCCGCCGGGATCCGAGACCGGACCATAAAACTAAAATCCTTCTCCGACTTACCGGACTCACCGGAACTCTTGCGTTGCTCTCGATCATCTTGCTGATACGTCCCATGGAACTTAAGCAACTGCAAATCGTCTTTGCCAAAGTGCGTCGTATCGGCCATGAGCGCCTGGCCAATCGATCCCCTTAGGTATCGACTGGAATCTTTGATGAGCTCAACGGCACTAAGCTTGGGTTCGGTGGTGTCTTGAGCACTTGGCGATGGTCTTGCGTCATCCGACATAGTTTTGGCTTTGGTTCTGCTCTGCGATGAAATTGGTTCGAAAATTCGGTCAAAGTCTACCCCATGCTACCGATTAAAATCTAGCTCAAAGGCCCCTTCAAGAGGCCAGCGCGCCAAGCTATAACGGTACACTGATCGTAAGCATATCAGTTTGTATCCAATTGAAATCGCCCGGAGGCAACTTCTTTCGATGACTGCGCGAATACTCGATGGGAAGATGATCGCAAACACAATCCGGCAAGAAGTTGCTCTCAAGGTTGCTCAATTCAAAGAGAAGTTTTCTAAGTCCCCTAAATTAGTTGCGGTTTTGGTAGGGGACGACCCAGCTAGCCAAGTTTACGTTCGCAACAAGGAAATCGCCTGTAGCAAAGCGGGCATTGAAAGCCAGGTTCTCCGGCTAGAGTGTTCCACGACCACGGAAAATCTCTTGGAAATACTCGAGGATCTCAACGCTGATGACACGGTCCACGGAATCCTGGTTCAGCTACCTCTGCCGACCCATATCGATTCCAGAGCGGTCCTTGATCGCATCGAGCCGTCGAAGGATGTCGATGCATTTTCCCCCGAAAACGTTGGGCTAATGTCGCAGGGCCGCCCAAGATTTTTACCCTGCACCCCCCATGGAGTGATGCAGTTGCTGGACCGTTGCTCAATCCCGATCTGTGGCAAGGAAGTGGTGGTCGTGGGGCGCAGCGACATTGTCGGCAAACCGCTGGTCATGATGTGCTTGCAGAAAACCGGACCAGCCGGACACGACAATGCAAACGCCACAGTGACTTGTTGTCACAGCCAAACCACGGACTTGGGGTCCATTACCCGCAGGGCAGATGTACTGCTTGTTGCGATCGGAAAACCCAACTGGATCAATGCACAGATGGTCAAACCAGGTGCAGTTGTGATCGATATAGGAATCAACCGACTCAATGATCGACTGGTCGGAGATGTCGACTTTGACTCAGTCTCCCAAGTGGCTTGTGCGATCACCCCGGTCCCCGGAGGCGTTGGTCCTTTGACCATCGCCATGCTATTAGAAAATACCATTCGGGCTGCACAGCAGCAGCAATCGCAAACCCAAACGTCTGCTTAGAGGATCGCTTAGCAAGCTTTGATCTGTTCGATGATGATCAGCAGGTGCTTTGCCCTCATGATCGAACCGGCTGTCTTGACAAACGCAACGCCGGCTTCCAGTTCCGGAAGCGTGATGCTCGAACCTGGACTGCTGATCGATGTACTTGGGGAGACCGGTCGCTTGGCTGCCGTTGCGACGGGGGCTTCCGAGCGTGATGAGGAGCCACCCCCTTGCCGCTTAGCGATGCTCTTGACGTTGGCCACATCGGCTGCTGTCACACTAAATTGCTTCAACGCCTCGACGACATCGCGGTTCCGTGCCTGTGGGTTGTTCTCCATGTAAAGGCGAATTCTCTGCGCCTTGCTGAGTTCTTTTGACATACTTAAAGGATCCTTGATTGAATAGTTAACTTCTTCAGCCGCTTGATTAGCGGAATTCATTTTTTCCTCAGCTTCCCTAACGAGAACCTCAGGAACGCTTTCCACAAGATCATCGAGTGTTATTACTCGATCAGAATCGATCATCGATTAGGTCTCCTGTTACCATTGGTTTTTGCATCCAAGAATGAGAACTCGAACTTTTAGGGCGAAGCATCCGAGTACTGTAAAATTTCTAATGAGCGTACTGGACTTGAGCGTAGTCGATATCGGAGCGCAAGTGGACTACTAACACGACTTTTCGGAAGGGAGCCCAACATTATCAGTGCAACAAGTGTTGTGTTATCATAGAACTGAGTTGGAGTTGGTCAAGTCGAAAAACAACACCCAGCGC
>JAGWZB010000553.1 GCA_018969045.1 Planctomycetota bacterium
TTCCTTGGCATCGCATTGCTGTTTTTTTTGGCGGCGTTGGTGGTCTTTGCTATCGATTTGATGATCCCAACTGGTGGGGTTCTCATCGCCGTCACAGGGGTCCTAGGTTTAGCCGCAGTCTACTTTGCGTTTCGTCATTCACCCACAAGTGGCTGGTGGATGTTGGTGGCTTCTCTCGGGATGATTCCGGTGATGCTTTTGACCTTGTTGTATGTCTGGCCCAAGACACCCTTTGGAAAGATGTTGATTGCCAAACCTGATAGGGCTAAGGATTTTGTATGGTCCGATGCTTCTGAAGCACAAGACCCAAAGGGCTTGATAGGAAAACTGGGTGTTGCTCAAACGGAGTTCCTACCCCACGGGACCGTCTCGATCGACGGCATGGAATTTGAAGCCGTCAGTGAAGCCGGCCCGATTGAAGCAGGAACGAGTGTGCGGGTGACCAAGCTTGATGTCGGCAGGCTGGTCGTTATCCCGACAAGGACTCATACCGACCCAAACGTACCGATGTCAAACGATTCGTCGCTAGATCGACCTAGCAACGAGTTGGGACTAGATTCCTTGCAATAGGGAATCGATTCAAGGATCTAAGAAAAAAAGCCCCATTCTACGCGGGGGTTGGCAGCACGTAGGCTAGTCTTCCAGACTCTAAGCACTTGGATCTGCGAGCAAAATAATCGCGATTACGCTTATTTGAAAAGGCGACCTTGTGGATTCGATTCACGCGTATCGAGTAAGATGCGACGTGCAAGTATCGCGAAGCAGAGTCCGTGAAAACCTACCTTTACCCATAAAAATCCCCGTGGATGCTGATCTATGAAATCCAATGTCATCCTGCTGACAAGCCTGAGCCTCCTGGCGCAACTTGCTCCCTGGGCTTGGTCTGGGCAGCCTTTGTCAGATTCTGTCCAATCACAGCCTTCCACAAACTGGGCCAAAAGGGACTTTTGGGAAACCACTGACGGAACGCCGGTTTCAGATGGCTGGGATTTCAAAGACTCGACAATCACACTGGTTCAACCCGGAAAAGGAGGAAACATCGTCACGCGCCCCCTGGGTTCAAACTTCGAACTGTCTTGGTCCTGGAAGATCGACAAAGGGGTCAACGCAGGACTCAAATACCGTGTCCGTCGATTCGGCCCGAATTTATTCGACAACAGCTATCTGGGCCTGGAGTACCAAATCCTCGATAACCCAGCCGATAGTACCGCCAATACTTCGACCGCTTCGATTTATGATTTGGTAAGCCCCAAAAAAGAGAAAACCCTTCACCCCCCCGGCCAGTGGAACACTTCCAAAATCATCGCTCATGGGGATCGCATCGAGCACTACCTTAACGGCGAGCTCGTTACAAGCGCTTCGACCTGGGGACCGGACTGGGATACGCGAATCGCATTTAGCAAATTTTACGGCGGAAAAGATTTCGGTCGACCCAGCGACCAAGACCGATTTATGCTGACCGATCACGGAGGTATCACGGCCTACAAAGATTTCCAATTCAAACCTCTCCAAGCTCCCGTGCCCTCGGGGCAAGCTCCCCAAGGACCCTTTCTTGGGAATGCAACTCGCAATAGTTGGGCTCAGCAAGATAGCATTGTCCTGTGGACTCGCACTACCAGTATTCCTGAAATGCGCATCGACGGTCGGGAATTCAACCAGTTGACGAATCAACAATCCCAGGAGATCGCTCGGTTGAAGGACCCCGAACAGATCCACCGATCTCAGATTCCAAACGACGCGACACTTGATGAAATGATCGGTGCGTGCCCAGGGATGGCAGGCAAAGTCCGCCTGTCCTACTTTCCAGAAGAGCAACGCAAAGACGTTGTCTCGATGGATTGGATCACTACCCAAGCGTCTGATGACTTTACTGCACAGTGGAAGCTCCAAGGGCTTAAGCCTGGGACCAAGTACATCACCGTGGTCGAAGCCCGAACGCTTGACGGGAAACCTTCGGCTGCCATCCGCGGTTCTTTCGAAACACCGCCAGCAATCGATCAAAGCAACCCCGTCAAATTCTGCATCACCACTTGCCATGA
>JAGWZB010000118.1 GCA_018969045.1 Planctomycetota bacterium
GGGACGACCACAAAGTTCGACAGGAGTTACTGAAGCACTCATGAACCAGCTCTCGAAATACATCGCACTACTGGCCGTCTTAGTAAGTCTCCAACCGCTGGAAGCTGAGCAACCCTTGCTCGAATCCCAGTTGGTATTTCCTCTGAGATCCGAACACAATCATGCTCCGAGCATTGTCGAGCTTCCAGACGGATCCTTCTTGGCATCCTGGTACCGAGGTTCCGGTGAACGGAAAGCCGATGACGTTGCAATCTATGGTGCTCGATTGGCCAAAGGCTCGAACGAATGGTCGCCTGATTTTCTGATGACCGACACCCCTGGATTTCCAGACGGAAACACCGCAATGATGGTCGATAACCAAGGGCACCTGCATCTTTTTTGGCCACTGGTTCTTGCCAACACCTGGGAGTCTTGCATCACTCAGCAATTGGTCTCCCATCAACCCACAGGTACAGCTAGCCCCGTTTGGAACCGCAAAGAAAGCCTATGGCTCAAACCCGAGGACTTCAGCACCGAGGCACTCGCCAAGCTAGACAAACTCTTGGAAACTCTCCCAAAACCACTGCCGGAAAACCTCGCAAAGGAAGTCTCGCAAGTCCAAACTCGACTCGCCGACAAACTCCACCAAAGACTTGGTTGGCAAACCCGATGCAAACCTTCGGTTCTGAAATCTGGCCGTATCCTATTGCCACTGTACACCGACACGTATTCGTTCTCCATCATGGCCATCAGCGATGATCATGGCGTTACTTGGCGAGCCGGAAAACCACTTATGGGATTTGGCAATATCCAACCATCGGTGCTCGAGAAAAAAGATGGATCCCTGGTAGCCTACATGCGAGAGAATGGGTTTACCGATAGGATCCGTACAGCAACGTCGGTCGATGGTGGAGAAAGCTGGTCGGATGTCACAAGCCTAGATTTACCGAATCCTGGATCGGGCCTCGATGCGGTACGCATAGCCAGCGGCAATTGGGTACTGATCTACAACGACTCGACCAAGGGACGAAACCGCTTGGCCGTTTCCCTTTCGCGTGACGAAGGCCAAAGCTGGTCCGATCCCAAGCACTTAGAGAATCAGCCTGCCGGCTCGTTTCATTATCCAGCAATCATCCAAAGCTCCGATGGAAAAATCCACGCGATCTACAGCTATTTCGTTCAAGAGGGAAAAAGCATGAAACACGCTCAGTTTGACGAATCATGGATCTTGGCCCCGTGAAATACAGATCCTAGAAAACTAGAGGCTAAGGTCTGCTAACAACCTCAGAGAGTTGCGACTGTACAAGTCGCTCAACCGCAGCGACGATCCGATCTTCGATCTGCTCTCGGAACGGGGCCGGTAAACTTTGGTAGATGATCGCTTCGGTACCCTCATAACCTCCTTCACGCAAAACCCTTCGTGTGGGAATGTAAGCGTTCGAAAGATTTGAGTAACCAGCAACCCAAACGGCACTGCCACTCCGAGCCAAATCGGACTTGATACGCAAGCCGTACTCGGCAACAGGTTCCCCTCCTAAAGCCACGAGAATGAGCTTGCCACCGAGCACACAAACTTGAACTGGATACTGGTAGTCTGCAGGTTGATCGCCGGGATTGGGCCAGCGATTCAGGATCCTTTTTGCATGCCTGGATACAAATCCATTGCCAGATGAGGCTTGTAGGCCCAGAGAGTCCATCGAGGGCAAGGGTGCAAATGGCAGCCCAATGATTTCCTGGCCAGTGGACAACACTCCAGGCAATTCAACCGGCTCGGTCGCAAGAGCCCCGTCGACTGCCGAGGCCAAGGCCAATCCATTGAGCTTAGCGTCCTCTAAATCCCTGCGTGGCGATGGATCTTGGTCACCGCCGCAGCCTGCTAAGAACATGGCGACGCTTCCGGGGTACTCCTGTTCAAGTTTCGCGGCTGCAAACCCCGCGTAGTCGCCATGAATGTCAGTCGTTGGGCCCAAGGCCGTATTGTGACATGCATATCCAAAGAGAATTCCGAGAATCTTTCCATCCATGGTGATTCGCAGAACAGGGACGTCATGATCAACCATACCTTCGGGATTGGGAGCCAATCGAAAACCGTTGGCAGTGGGTCTTCGCCGATTCATCGCAAATCCACAACGCGAATGACAGAATGTAACTTCAGATCCCTTCGATCGACCGATTGCACCGGCGACCATAGCATCGATTTTCTCAACCAATTCATCTGCGTATAACTGTGCTTTGTCCGCCCATGTCTCGTCGATTCCCCAATCTCGCACGGTTTGCGCTGCAACCATGGGTCCCCCGTGGGTATGGGACACATTGAGCAATACCTCGTTGGGCTTGAATCCATGACTTTTTTGCAATCGCTCCATCAGTGCATCGCGCAGCGATTCGGGGATTTCGATCAGATCCATAGTAACGATCGCGAGCCGATTCCCCTTGGCATCTGAGAGAACCAGCGTCCTAGCAAATATCTCTTGCAGGACGCCTGTCGAAGGGCTTTGCCTGGCCGCATACCCGGCCATCCACACGGGCTCCTTGGGCGTGATGGAAACTTTACCCACCCCAGCATTCCACTGAGCCCACACACAAGATTGAGTCCACAGGACTATGGCAATAAAATAGAGCTGTCGTAGCATCGCGAATGGTTCCCAAATAAGATGAACGCAAATAATCCAGTGACGTCATCGATTCCGCCAACCTCTCAACCGTTGGATAGCCAAGAGGTTTGGAAGTCTAGCAAAGAGGACCTGAACGACTATTTAAAGGTTCTCAAAGACAACCGCTGTCGGACCCATCCGGTGGGTCAGAAAATACCAAACGCCTGGGGCCTCTACGATATGCACGGAAATGTGTGGGAGGTGGCTTCCACTTCCAATCTCAAGACTGCCGGTCGGCAGAGCGTCACGGCAGTTTCCCATCCAATCGGGTCGACGATTTAGGTTTCCGAGTTGTTATCGCAATCCAATAGTGTTCGTTAAAACTCGTTGGACATTTCATCCAACGCGCGATCGATCACGATCGGTGGAGCGGCCACTCGGATCGTACCGCTTCCTTCGCCTTCCCCTGGGCTAGTTGTCGTCGAAGCGGCAACTACAGGGGTAAAGTTCAATTCGCTAGGAGCAGCCTGGATCCGGAACAAATGGTTCGCTCCATCTTTGGCCCGCAATCGAACGCGTGGATCGGTGGTTGCCAACGTAGTTGTCACCGCCTTGCTGGTCGGGTCCGTCGCGTTGATCGTCAACTGTGTGGCAGCCTGATTGAGCGTGACTTGTATATTGCTGTAACTGCGCCAATCCTTGACTCCATCGTGCCAAAGAGCCTGCTGGTTGGGCTGGACCGCCAAAGTCAATCCTTTGCGCAGTGCCTTGCTCGTAAAGTCCCGAACATCCATGAACCTAGGATCTCGCGACCCGACGTTCAAAGGCGTTGTCAAGGAATCGCCATCGGTTGGTGCCGAAACCACGTTCGCTGACGATTGAGCCACCGTAAAGAACGGAAGGGTTGGAACGGAGAACTGATAAGTACCCGGGCCGACATCAGGCACCTTGACGACTTGTCCATCTTGGGACGCATTTAGCATGAGCGGTGTCCCGTTAACTCCCGCGCCATCGATCTGCATGGCTTGGATCTGCACTCCTTGAACCGATGTCACCTTGGTTACACCTACATCCCGAGGCGTGAAGTTCACGACATTGAGTTTCACGTTTGCTGTCGAAGACAAACCGTTCCCGTCGCTAATGGTGTACGTGAAATTGACTTCTCCAGTGAAGCTGGCCGAAGGTGCCGAGTAGAGTAACGACTTTTTATCTGCAGCGATCGATACGGTTCCCTTACCCGATTCAGGCTGCGTCACCGCCGTGATCGTGAGCGTTTCATTTGCATCGACATTGGTATCGTTGGCAAGCACATTGAGGTTTTGGTTCGAAGCGGTGCTGACCGTCAAATTATCCGCGACGGCATTGGGGGCGTCGTTGACCGAAGTGACCGTCACCGTTGCGGTTCCTTGGGCGGTCCCTCCGTTGCTGCTTCGAACGGTGTAAACGATCTTATCGGTTCCGACAAAGTTTGCGTTGGGCTTGTACAAAATACGATTCTTAGCTGCATTGGTATTGACTGTACCACTGCTGGCCTGAGCCGAGGCGATCGTGAGAGTATTTCCTGTTTCAGCAGGAAGATCGTTGGCAAGAACATCAAATTCTGTTTCCAGACTGTCTTCGACAATCGTAAACGACTCTCCAGTGACGACCGGTGCTGGCACTGCAGCCTGCACGTTGACCGTGACGGTACCCGAGGCAGTCCCACCTTTGCCATCGCTGATGGTGTAAGTGAACGAATCGGTACCAATGAAGTTTGCTTTGGGAGTATACAGAACTCCATTGCCCCCTGTGGCAACTTTAACGGTGCCTCCTTGGCTGGTCGCTCCAACGCTGGTTACCACAAGTGTTTCTGCGGTGTCAGGTCCGAGCGTATCGTTGGCCAGCACGTTCAAGAACACATCGGTCTGATTGGACTTCACAGAATCATAAACATCATTGACAGCTACGGGGTTGTCATTGACAGCTTGAACGTTCATCGTCACGGTAGCAGTTGCGGTAACACCCGATTGGTCGCGAACCACGTAGGTGAATTTCTCTGACCCGTTGAAGTTCGCTTTGGGGGTATAGACGAGCGTTTTTTCGCCGCTGGCGATCGAAACGGTTCCACCTTGATCTGGCGTTGAAACCGAAACTAGGCTCAGCACTGCAGTCGATCCGCTGGAGATCGCATCATTGGCAAGCACGTCGATCGTATTGTTGGTCGTATCTTCGCTTACGCTGAAAGTATCGTCCACAGCCGTGAAACTGCTGCTGATGCTCAAAGACTTGGTATCAAACAAGACGCGATTGGCCGGAACACCTGAGTTGACCGAATCGAGGAACAAGCCAAATGCTTTGTTCCCTTCATCAGCTTCGTCCATAGTGAACTTGGCCAGACCACCGGCCTTGGCTCGCATCCGAATGGTGATGAAATTCTGAGGATCGCGACCAGGCCCTGCTGTCAGGGACGAGAAAGCACCGAGTTCGTCGATCAAACCTGGGGTCGATAGATCACCCGATTTGCCATTTTGGAAAAGAGGATCGTACGTGATCGGATTGGTTGCAACAGGCTCGACTTTGCTCGAGTCGTAGTTCAAATCAACATAGGCCGTAAAGACTCCTTCACCAGTCCCAGAACCGGTGGTGCGAAGGTCTTGGACGACCAACTTCACCAGAAACTCTTGACCTGCGGCGATGCTCGTCAAAGGCTGACCGCTTGTGGTTTGCAAGAACATATCCACGGCGATCTTCGCTGTATCTGCTACAGAAACAGCCAAAGTCTGAGACGTTAGATTACCAGCTTTATCCAACAGTTGCAAAACGGCTGTTTGGGGACCGAGTTGGTTGGCTGTTGGCGTCCATGAAATCAACCCAGTCTGCTGGTCGATCGTCATCCCCGCAGGTGCGTTGTCCAATACATAACGCAACCCCTGCCCTTCCTCAGGGTGATTTAAGTCATAGTTCAACGGAGTACCCACGTTGGCACGATTGGGCAATCCACTGTTGGCAATCGCCGCAGGTGGAGCATTGTCATAAACGATCGACAATGCAGGTGAAGCTGCCGAAGTCGTACCGCTGAGGGTTTGGACAGCGACGATCGAATAGGTTCCGCTACCGAGCGTTGCAATTTGGTTGGTTGTGATCGTGGTGGTTTCGCCAGAAGCTACCGCCGAACCGACTACCTGTGTTCCAATCTTCAACTGAACATTCGCTCCGTTGGTCGTACCAGAGACCAAGAATTGAAGATTGCCTGCGTTGGTCACATTGTCCGAATTGCTTGAACCGGTATCCGTCGCAGCAACCAAATCGACCGCTGTCGGTGCGCTGACCGATACCGGAACATTGAACGTGAGGACTTGAGCATCATCAGAACTGCTCGCGGATGCCGAAGTCGCTGGTCGCACACTGACTCTGACTTGGAACGGCCCACTAAAATTGCTCGGTGCAGTCACCGACAAAAGTCCGCTTTGGTTGTTCATGTTGAATTGATAAGGGACCGAACCTTGCCGGACCGCATCGTAGACAACCGCATCACCCTCTTTGTCTTGAGCCCCTAATTGAACGGTCACCGTTTGACCGGCTGCAATCGGTGGGACCGTAATGTCATTGAGAAACGGTGCACCGTTGGAAGTGTCCGCAGCGGCCGTGGCCGTGAATGTCCTAGAAAACGCTTGACCGCTGCTATTGGTCACGGTGACGGTAATGGTCGATGTCCCGCTGTTGGCTAACGACTTGAGTCTCACCAAACCATTCTTGTTGTCGTCGAAAATCTCCATCGACTTGATCACCACTTCGTTGACCGGACGACTGACTTCGCCCGAGGATTGGCTGGTGACCTTGGTGCGAGATATCCCCTCACGTACCGCTTCGCCCTCGATCAACTGACCGAATACAGAGTGCTTGAAGTCCAAATGCCGAGTGGCTACTTCGGTGATGAAAAACTGAGAATCGTTGGTATCTGGACCCGCCTTGGCATAGGACAGAACACCCGAGCGATTGTGCTGTAGATTCAAATTGAACTGATCGTCGAAATCACCCAGAGTCGATCCACCCGAACCGGTTCCCGTCGGATCGCCCGCTTGAATCATAAATCCATCGACGACTCGGTGGAAAATAATGTCGCTGGTGGCCGTCTGATTATAGAATCCTGAGTTGACCAACTGCTGGAATTGATTCACCGGCCTGGATGCTTCGTCAGCAAACAGACGGAAAACCATCTCGCCATAGCCGTTGACGTCCATGCGAACCGATTTGGGGTTATTGACCATTTCAGCCGAGATCACGTTGGGATTGCTGCTAGTAACGGTTACTGTCAGTGGTCCCCCGTTGGGGTCGTAAGCGTCGATTGGAACGTGAACCGGGGATCCGAATCGAACGGTCTGATTGGCGACTTCCACGAACGTCGGTTGCGTGCCGGTGGGAATGGCAACTCCAGAGATCTCAGAAAGCTGCTGCAGAGTTTGAAGACCCGTTGCGACTTGGCCGTTAGCAAACTTCCAAGTCGGATACGTCGTGATGTTTTGGGCAACGCCTGTGGCATTGGCAGTACGATCTGGATTGGTCACTTCAACAAAGGGCAGATAGTTTTTTCCTTCGAGAAAAAGCTTTTTCTGCTCGGTACAAATCGCGCACCAATCGGCTCCGTAGAACTTCGCCCCAGAGGACGCTAATGCCTTGGCAAAGGCCACTAAATCTGGTGAAGCAGTCGCTTCACCTTCGGCAACAAGTCCAGACGCAGCGGCAACTCCGGTAGATCTTGCTAGCTGAAAAGTCCCAGCCGCGTACTGCTGGGCCAAAAAGGAATTGGCTTGGTCAGCCGCCGACTCGTAAAAGTCACTGGCCATGAGCTCGCGACGCTCAAGGGGCTCGAACCGAATCGGACGGATCTGCCGAGAATCCCCCTCGATGCACTGGCCCAAGATCCTCCGGATGAGCAATTTGCCCCGGGATTCCCGAGAAAGCCACGAGCGGAAACGGCGGTTTTGAACTTGCTCTGAAGCGCCTTGATTCATTTTCATCATCACTTTCCTAACCAATTTCCTACCAAGGTAGACTTTCGGGGTCGTTTTCTTTGGAAAACCTGGAAAATCCAGAAAAAATTACCAACTCTGTTCTACGGTCCCTTAGACGTTTTTTCGGCCTTTGGGTTCCGAAACCCGCCCAAAAGGCAGATTTTCCTGAGTTGAGCTAGCCAACCGGACGATCGATTTGCATAATACGCAACCTTCATACCTTCTCGCTAAATAATTCGGAACGAGTTTGGAAAAACCATGGCCAAGAGCAAGAAAAAGAAAGAAACAACCTATTTGGTCTGCCAAGAAACCGGCGACATCAATTATGTGTTGCTTCGCAAACCCGGTGCTGAGAAATTGCAACTCAAGAAGTACTCTCCTAGACTTCGCAAAGTCACCCTGCACACCGAGAAACGCAAGTAGAAACAATCGCGCTTCTTTTTGAGACAATTCCTGCGATCTGGGTCTGTACGCGTCAGGCCCATTCTCCATTGGCTTGCACCATGCAAGCCCTCTGCGACTTGCCACTTCTCGGGCAAGATTCGTTGGCTTAGCCTGCATACGGCCGACGTGGTTAGATCCGGCCAAGTTAGAAGCAGTGGAAATGGTTAGAGGTTTTAGCTAAAGTGAAGGGACGATTCCCCACCTTTTAACTCCCGCCTCGAATCACAGGAAATCTTCCGGATGGATACCACCACTGCAGTGAGCCCCAACACAGCTCCCAGGATTCTTGCACCCACTGGTGTGCTTGCTCTCTTGATTGGAATGGTCGGATTATCCAGTTTTGCTGGTTTGAACGCTCAAGCACAAGACCTCTTTCCCGACAAAGCGCTCGAAGCCTCCGTCCGGCGTGAAGTCTTCGAAAAACGCTACAACAACGATCCAATCACCTTAGAGGACGTCAAAAACATCTCCCAAGTCGTTGGCAAGGGGAAAGGGATCAAGAGTCTCGAAGGCTTGCAACACTGCAAGGCGCTGATGAAATTGGATTTGGAGAAAAATGAAATCATCGACTTAGCACCACTTCGGGAGTTGAAGTTATTGCAGTCTGTCGACTTGGCCTCCAACAAAATTCAATCGCTTGAGCCCTTAACTGGATTGGTCGCAATCCAGTATTTGCATATCGCCAACAACTCGCTCGAAGACATCGGTCCACTTCGAGGTATGGTCAAACTCCAATCTCTTTACGCTGCAGGCAATAAGATCAAAAAACTCGAACCGCTTTTCGGTTTGAAAAAACTGTGGTCCCTGGATGTTTCAGGAAGCCCTGTTGAAGACCTCGATGGAGTCTCCGAACTTCGCGGCCTCCAAACTATCAACCTCAAAGGCTGTAATGTCAAAGGGCTGAATTTCTTCAAGTCCTTGCGAGAGTGCAGGCTGCTGATCCTTCAGGAAAATCCCGAAGTTGATCTAACGGGGTTGATCGAAGCTTGCGAAGCCGACGCCAAAGAAAACCGACGTTTTGCCCCGTTCTTGAAACTATACGTCGACGAAAGCCTTGTGGGAAATGCCGACAAAGCAAGTTGGTTTGAAAAGCTCAAGGCCGTCGGTGTTCGCATCAATCCACCAGTGAAATAGACTACCCATGGCCAACTGGAACCAAAACTCGATCCGCTGCCAATGGCGATCCATAGCCAAAGCCATCGCGCTGGTGTTTTGGACTCAGTGCTTAGTCGCAAAACCGGCAATCTCGCAAGAACCTGGATCGAGTTTAACTCCGAAATTCCGCGAGCGAACCGACCCAAATTCGGCAAAAGATGCCGTCGCACTCCGAGAACAACTTCGCTACTTGATCGACTCAAGAGGGCCGATTAATCCACTGAGCGATTACGGGCTGCCAAGCCGTAATCCGCAGAAGCCACAGCAACCAAAGAGCCTCGATGCAGGCAAAGCCGCTTTGAAGTTTTCTTCAAACCAAGATCCAGATGCAATGCAACCTCCCAAACTGGATCCAGAATCCGCGAAGCGACTGAAAGCTTCAGGACTGACAGTCCCCTCAAGCGCTCTGGGGGTTATGGCCTTGCTTCCGCCCCCTCAACTGCGGGCAACCAGTGGTGCTCAAGCCTACAACGACGATGGATTTCGACCTGCCAGCACTTTGATCAATGGCCCAGTTGTAACTGCAAGCGCTATCCAATCGGCAGCCCCCTACAATAGCGATGTCCGTATTGCGAACTTCTACCAAGATGATCCTATCGCCAACACTCCCCCAACACTGACTTCACCTCCGGTGATCAGCGGAGGAACCTTGCCCGGTGGAGGAAGCTTGCCAGGGTCCATTCCTACCGTTCCCCAGGACATTCCGGTCCCCTACCAACCCTACCAACCATCGGCTCCTGTTGGGCTTCCACCTGCTAGCACGGTCATTCCTCCTCCCACCATGCCCAGTGGTGCTGTCCCGACAACAGTCCTGCCAGCCCCCCCCACGTATTATGTTCCTGCACCGGGTTATTTGCCGGCACAAGGCTTACCCCAAGGAACCGTGGCAGGCGCGATGGTGGCCCAACCGGGAGTCCCATACGCTGGCTCACCGATGCCCACTTACAATCGCCCCGCTAGCTTCGTGAACTCAGCACCCTTTGTTTCCCCACCCCCTGCTGCCGTCGATGCTCGCTCGATGGTATCCCCTGCTGTGTGGCAACAAAGTGCTGGCCAAGCAAACCCGTCCTGCAATCCAAGCCTTGCAAGCTCCTCTGCTGGCACTGGCCCAAGACCGACGGTACCCACAGGCATGGTAGCGCCAAGTGTTCCCATGGGGATCAATGGCGTTACACCCACCCAAGGTATGGTTCCACCTACCAATGCTTCCCCATTTGCATACGCGCCGCCTGCAGCGATGCCACCCCAGACCATCTATGCTCCTGCCAATGGAGGCTTTGTGCCGTTGGTGGGCTTTGGCCAAGGTGCTAATGCCCAACTGGGACGTGGCCTCTATGGACAGCCAACGGCCTACGTCGACGGCCAACCGGTTCGGAACTTTTTGCGTTACATCTTCCCCTAGTTCTCTTTGCAATAACTCAAGTGACCCTTCGTCGTATCTACCTGGATCATGCTGCGACGAGTTGGCCTAAACCGCCTAGTGTCATTGAAGCTTGTTTAGAATTCCAAGAAACCCTAGGAGTAGCCGCTTCCCGTGGAGCGTACAGTCGTGCCGAGCAAACCGATCGATCGATCGCTCAAACGCGAGCCAAACTCGCTGGGCTTGTGGGCATCAGTGATCCGGATCGAATCGCATGGACTAGCAACGGAAGCATGGCCATCCATGCTGCAATCCAAAGTCTTTTATGGCAGTCCGATCTTCAATCGCATCATGTGCTGACCACTGCCACCGAGCACAACAGCGTTCTTCGAACGCTTGCGGATCTACAACAGCGAAGAGGTTTGCGTTGGACGATCCTTGAGTGCGATTCTCTCGGTCAAGTCTCTGCGGATTCGATCAAAAATGCCATGAGACCCGATACACGATTGGTGATCATCAATCACGCTTCGAACATCACTGGGTTCATCCAGGATTTAGAATCGATCGCAGAGGTCACGGCCCGATCAACGGCTCGGCTGATGGTCGACGCCGCGCAAAGCCTCGGGTACGTGAACCTCCAAGCCGAAAGGCTCGGTATCGATTTGCTTGTGGCTCCAACCCATAAAGGTCTTTGCGGAATGTTAGGAACCGCCTTTGTCGCAGCCAGCAGTAGAGTCCTGCCCGAGCTACGTTCTCCATGGATCGGAGGCACCGGTCGCAGTAGCATCGATTTCCAAGGTCCCTTCGGTTGGCGTGAATCGATCGAATCAGGCAATCTCAATGGGCCCTCGATCGCCTCGCTTAACGCTGGCTTGGATTTCATAAACCAGCAAGACAGTCAGGATTTCCAGGAGAAAACCGATCGTTGGCTCGGCACTCTGGTCGACCAAATCGGTCGGTACCCACAACTGCGTCTGGTCGGATACCCCAACCTTCAGGGCGGTCAAGCCCCATCGCAATCCGATCGCTCCCAAAGGGTCCCCGTTTTGAGTTTTTTTAGCCAAACTCTAGGCAGTCACGAAATGTCCCTGCTTCTGGATTCAGCCTTAGGGATAGAATGTCGTTCGGGTCTGCACTGCGCAGGTGCAATCCACCCCTACATCGGTAGCCACCCTGACCAGGGCGTTCTACGGATGAGCTTTGGTCACACCACCACCGAATCGGACATCGAAGCGGCCATCGAAGGGATAAAGCTTTTAGGTCAATTTGCATCGTGATCCATTCCCTGAAATTCCGTCTCAATTGGCTTCTTGCCAAACCCTGCATCGTGGCGATCTGGCTGGTTTGCCTGTGCGTTCTGGCCGGTTGCGAACCGACTCGAGAAAAGTCAGTACTCGATGGCAAATGGAAAACCGCTCCTGCAAGCACCGAACAAAATCTCATCGAGTATCAACCTCGAAAGATTCTCGATGGATCCGGTTACGGTTGGGTGATGAACGCCGTCAAGCCATGGCCACAAGGCTCAACACTTGAGCAAATTGGTGAGCACTTTAAAGTAGCTGTCCGATCGAGCATCCAAGGCCTCGATCAAATCTTGAGCGATCCTAACTTATCGATCGATCAGATCGCCTCAACACGGTACTCTCGATCCACTTTTCTGAATTACCAAGGGGACCCAATCAAGGCTTATGAAGATCTTTGTAAGGCTCGGGAGCATATCGAGAAAAACCCCCAGGTCGCCAAGGACTTCCTTTACACCATCATCTACACCCAAGGTGTCACTGCCATGCGCCGGGGTGAAAACGAGAACTGCATCGATTGCCGTGGCGAAACTTCATGCATCCTGCCGATCGCCAAAACCGCCGTGCATCAGAATCCCGAAGGTTCGCGGCTGGCGATCAAGCATTTCATGGAGTACCTCGATCAATTTCCCGACGACGGCGAAGTCCGCTGGCTCCTGAATGTCGCTTACATGACCCTCGATGAACACCCGCAAAATGTCCCTTCTGAATACCTGATCGATATCGATCAATACACCCATCAGGAAAATCGAATCGGTCGATTCCGAGACATCGGTCAAACCGTTGGGCTTAATCGTTTCAATCAAGCCGGCGGTGCGATCATGGATGATTTCGATGGGGATGGAAAACTCGACGTGGTGATCTCTTCATTCGATCCGACTCAGATTATGGGTGTCTATCACAATGAGAACTTGGAACGTTTTAACGATGTAACCATCGCTGCGGGTG
>JAGWZB010000119.1 GCA_018969045.1 Planctomycetota bacterium
GTTCCAAGGTCGCTTTTTGTCAGTCCAATTGACGTGGTAGAACTTATCCGGGAATTGCAACCAATAATTCCCAATCTCCATTCGGCGTTGGTCCACTCGATCTTGGTATCGTGTTCTAGGATATTCCTTGATGAGCTTGACGTAGTAGTCCTCTGCCTTGGGATAGTCTTCGGCAAAGAAATACGACTCTGCGGCCATAAAGTAGGCGTCTTGTTCGAGCGAACTGCTAGCCCAATTCTTTCCCGCCGCGATGTAAGCTTTGGCGGCTTTTCGAAATAGCTCCTGGCGATCGCTACCCTGGGCCGCTAAAGCGGATTGATAAATGCCGTTGGCTTCGTTGAGCTGAGTCCTGGCCAGATCCTTGTCGACTTTTCGTTCCCCGAGGCCAGGGATCTTTCGAAAGATCTTGGGCACATCGGAATTCGTCAACTTGTCAGCCCGGGAGCCCTCTGGACGAATCCAGTTTCCCTCTTTGTCCTCATATCCTTCGATCGCATTTTTGGCTCTGGCGTACTCGTCCTCCCGTTGCCAAGGGCTAAAGAGCTTGCAGCCGCCCGATTGCAAAACAACGAGCAAGGCCAACACGACAAACCGATGGCCGGACCACCTAGCAGCAAAACTCATCGCTTGAGGTCTTCCAAGTAATCGAGCATGCGCAATCGGCGTTCCGATAGGCAAATCACCAACTGTTCCATCACCCCCCTGATTTCGGCTCTGACCTGTGGTGAGTGAGCCGTGAAGGGTGTTCGCTCGGCGACTATATTCGCCGCACCTGATTCGGATAGTTCCATGGCCTTGGACTCCAACACCTCGAGAGTCTGGGGCTTGATCCTCAAAATACTCCGCTGCGTCGGTGCGCAATTTGGGCATACCACACCCCCCGAAGAGGCGCTGAAGGCTATCGATTGACGATCGGTTTCGATCTCTTCGCCACATGCAACACACCATCTCCAACTGGGCATGTGCCCAAGTCGTTGAATTGTTTGGAGTTCAAAGTCGAGGATTGTCGTTGCCGGACTAGCCTGCCGATCAAGCTCTTCAAGAGCATGGCACAAGGATTCGAGCAAGCCTGCGATAGGCTCGTGATTTTCCGTAAGCGCGTTGATCAATTCGCCTGCATAGTACCCGCAGTAAAGTGGCAAGAGTCCGACGCTGGCCGAACGGAACCTCCGTACCAATTTGGCTTCCGTCAGCAGGTCGAGGGACTCTCCCGACTTCTTCAGGAACACTACGGAGGAGAGGGATAGAAGGTCAAGAGCAGATTCAAATGGGCTTTTTAAACGCCGAGCACCCTTGGCAATCGCCGAGACTTTCCCAAAATCCCTCGTAAACAGAGTGACGATCAAACTCGTCTCGCTCCATTCGACGGTTTTCAGAACGATCGCTTCTGTTTTTTCCAGGGACATGAAGGTGACTGGGAACTGGTCGATTTCTAATTCACACTCGAAGCACTGGCTGCATCAACGATCGGCAGAATCACTATATAACCTGAAACACTGGCTCCCGGGAGGGTATGCTGTGAGTTGAACCGCGAATTTCGATTTCGTGCCTTGAAGTAAATCGCCGCAATCGACTACAGTCGCTCCATGGACCGCATCGACTTAGGACGAACCCCCAATTATCCCGGAAAACTCAATCCAGGAATACTCTGGACACCGGTTTTCAATGGCCAAGTGGTCCTGCGGTTACTTAAGTCCATCGCAATAGGCTGCCTAGTGAGCCTTCTTGCCCCTACCCATCTACTGGCCCAAAACAACCCACCGCACAGCAGCAGCCAAGCCACCCAAAACGTTCCGAATGCCGACCAGCCATCAGGACCGACGACCAGACGCAATACGGTTCGGGCGTTGATGGCAAGCCGCCAAGCCCCTGCGAACTCTCAGGAACCCGCTAGCAAAGAACCTTCGCAAAAAGATTCGCAGACCACCGACACGCCTGCTGTCAATTCGGCAAACCCCGACCTATCGGCGATTTCCCTCGACGCAGTCACTGCCCAATTGCAGCAAATCCTCTCGGCCACAGACTTAGACGCTAACCTCAAGCAAACCCTGACGACCACCTACGAAGCGGTATTGGCCGAGACCAAAAAACGGATCGAAGAGGAAAAGGCGATCAAGGACTATCAAGCGGCCTTGGACGCCGCCTCGGCCGCAACAGCCGACGCCAAACGGCGCAAAGAAAAACCCGACTTCAAGTCGGTCTATTTCGACGGCTCTTTGGTTTGGTCCAATCTGGATCGATTGCAAGCTTATCAACTCGACGCCAATGCGATGCTCCAGGCTGCGGCCAAGAACCGAACAGAAACCGAAACCAAAATCGCGGCCCGCGAAGCTCGAAAGAAAGAACTTCCTCGATTCATCAACGACGACAAATCCTCGATCGCCAAGCTCAACGAAGAATTGGCCGCCCCGGTTCCCGAAGGAACCGATCCCAAGATCCGAGAAGCCAATCAACTACTCATTCGAGCCAAATTAGCTACCACCAGCGCGCATCTTCGCCGCGTCGAACTCGAACAACGCACCTATGAGTCCGAGAACGAACTGCTCCCGCTTCGCAAAGACCTCTACCTTGCCGAAGAAAAGTTCTATCAAGGCCAAGTCAAAGAAATCACCGAAGAGCTTGGCAAACGCCGAGAGACGCAGATCGGCAAGTACTCGGATTTGGTCGAGCGACTGCGCAAACAACTCAAGATTACCGATCGCATCAAGGACCCTAAAGAATTCTCTGATTTGAAAACCCAAATCGTCTCCTGGCGCGAACTCGTCAGCGAACAAGCTTTGAACCGATCGCGCCTCGAGGATGCCAGAAACCGACTGCGCTATTTGACCGACCGATACAGAACGATGGTGGAACGACTGGGCAACACCTCCACCGTCGAGTCCAATCCATCGAACCAAGCTGGCCAATCGAGCTTGAACCTATCGAGGATGAAGAGCTTGGTTGCCAATGTGCTCAAGAAACAGCGAGAGGATCTTCCAAAGATCGATCAGCTCAATCGCGAACTCGAGGACTGCCAGTCCAAAATCATTCTGGTCCAATCCCGCATCCTTGCGCTCGATGACCTCAAGAGAAGCTTCGAGGACTCCGAGATTCAAACGGCAACCGCGGCAGAATACGAGCTGCTAGTTTCCAAGTACGAGAGCGTTTCAGAGGACCCGAAAAGTCTCTCTGAGGATCAAAAACGAACGCTCCTTTTAGCCACCGAGCAACGCATTATCGATGAATTTCGCATCGATGCAAACAACGCTGCAGAAACCCTTTTCAATCTAGCGGTCGTTTACCAAGGGTTGATCGAACACGTCACTAAGTACCGCAAGTTCATCGATGAACACATTCTGTGGATCCGCTCGACCGACCCATTTGGCTTGGCCGACTGGCAAGCTGTCGCGGACCAGACCAAGCGATTTTTTGATTTGAGCCGATGGCGAGAAGTGCCACTGAGGGTTATCGCCGACTTTAGAAACCACACTTGGGGCTACGTCACTGCGATTCTCTCGGTATTGCTGCTTGCGATCTACACCAAGAAAATGCGTCAACACATCACCAAATGCGGTGTTTTGGCAAGCAAGTCGACGACGACCTCATTCATGCCGACTTTTCAAACGATTTTGCTATGTTTGCTTTTGGCGTTGCCACTGGTGATCATCCACCTACTGCTTGGATGGCGACTCTTATCGATCGCTCACGAGGAGCAATTCGTTGCAGCCTTGGGCTGGGGACTTCTGGTGAGCGCCAGGTACTTTTTCCCACTTGAAGTCCTGCGACAAATCGCCAGATCGGGTGGCTTGGCAGAAAACAATTTCCAGTGGTCCAAGCATTCGACCTCGGTTCTACGAAGTCAACTGCGTTGGCTGATCGATCTGGCGATCCCATGCGTGGGACTCTATGCGATCGTGGTCAATGCGACGGAGCTGAGGGCCGAAGAGTCTCTCGGGCGAGTGCTATTTGGCACGATGCTGTTTATCTGCACGGTCTTTCTGATCAATACGCTGCATCCTCGCTACGGTGTGCTCCGGGAGTACTTGCAAGCCAACTCTGGGGGCTGGATCGATCGGCTTCGATTTATTTGGTACATCGGTCTGTGCATCGCCCCGATCGTGCTTTTGGGGATGAGCCTCATGGGCTACCACTACACCGCTACCAGGCTTGCGATGCATCTGCACACCAGCTTCATGACCCTGGTCGGCTTGCTCCTGATTTATTGCATCATCTGCCGCTGGCTACTGCTCAGAAAAAGGACCCTGATCGTTCAGCAAGCCAGACAGCGTCTCGAAGAGGCTCGACGAAGGGATGCCGATGGGTCGCTTCCACCGGCCGCATCGACCACCAGCCTCCCAATCGAACTTACCGACCTGTCCCATATCAACGCTCAGACGATGCGTCTGGTATCGAGCACTCTGCTGTTTGCTGCCATCGCGGCGATCGCCTTCATTTGGTCCTCGGTCCTGCCAGCTGTCGGTGCTCTGGATTCGGTGAAACTCTGGAGTGTAACGGGAGCTACTCCCGATGAGAAACTCCCGGTAACTCTTGCCAATCTACTTCTTGCCATTCCCGCAGCGATCATGACGATTGTCGCCGCGAAGAATCTCCCGGGATTGCTCGAAATCGCATTGCTCCAACACCTTCCGTTGGAGAACGCCGTGCGATACGCAATCACGTCGATCTCCCGTTATACGATCCTGATGCTCGGGATCGCAATGACCTTCAACAGCCTGGGAGTACGATGGGCGAGCATCCAGTGGCTCGTAGCAGCCTTGGGGGTCGGTTTGGGATTCGGCCTGCAAGAGATTTTCGCCAATTTCATCTCGGGCCTGATCCTGCTGTTCGAACAACCGATCCGCGTCGGCGATGTCATCACCGTTGGAGATACCACCGGGACGGTCTCGAAGATTCGAATGCGAGCCACAACCGTCATGAACTTCGATCAGCAAGAATTGGTAATCCCCAACAAAGACCTTGTCACCGGACGACTCTTGAACTGGACTCTCAGCGATTCGACCAATCGAATGATCATCGATGTGGGAGTAGCCTATGGAACCGATACCACCCAAGCATGCCAAATCCTTCGCGAGATCTGCTTGAACCATCCCAATGTGCTCAAAACCCCAGAACCCACCGCGTTTTTCGAAATTATCGGAGATAGCACCCTGCAGCTCAAAGTCCGCTTGTTTTTGGCAAGCTTGGACCTGAGGCTTCCGACGCGTCACGATCTTTTGACAAGCATCCACCAACGATTCGCCCAGGAAAAGATCGAAATGGCTTATCCCACTCGAGAACTGCACATCAAGTCGGTCCCAAAAGAATGGCCGCTATCGGCTTTCAAAGCCCCTACGGGTTCGTAATCGATGCGGGTTTCCCATCGTTGACACACCCCAACGGGGCTAATAAGTTAACGTCCAAGAAGCGTTATTCTACATGGGTAATAGACGGTGCTGATTTGGACCAAAGGGGACCATTTATGTTGCGAAAGTTCGTCGGATTTGCGGCCTTAAGCCTTGCCATTGGCAACCAGGCGATCGCCGAAGATGCCACTGGGAATTGGCCTCAGTTCCGTGGACCATCCAGCGCCCATGCAACCGGCCACAAACCCCCAATGCAATGGTCCGACACTCAAAACGTCGAATGGAAAGTGCCCATCGCTGGCTTGGGCTGGTCCTCCCCCTCGATCCATCAAGGCGTGATCTATCTGACCACCGCGGTGGCCAAAGACCCAGGCCTCTCGCTGCGGGTTCTGGCCCTGGATGCCGATTCGGGCAAAACCCTCTGGGATCAAGAAATCAAGTCGATCGACAAAGCTCCAGCGATTCATGCCAAGAACAGCCACGCTAGCCCAACAGCGATTGTCGCCGATGATGCGATCTACGTCCATTTCGGCACCTTGGGCACCGCCAAACTGCGTCCCTCCGACGGCCAAGTCCTCTGGTTATGCGAAGAACTAATCTATCCACCGATGCACGGCAGCGGAGGATCTCCGGTTCTTCGCGACAACAAACTGGTGATCATCTGCGACGGCAGCACCAATCCGTTTGTTTGCGCTCTGGACGCATCGACCGGCAAAGTCGCTTGGAAAACACCTCGAAGTGTCACAGCCAAAATATCCCACTCGTTTGGAACCGCCGCGATCACCAAAGTCGGTGACAAAACTCAGGTGCTTGCCCCCGGCCCAGATCACCTTGCAGCGTACGACCTCCAGGACGGCAAGGAACTATGGAAAGTCCTAGCCCCGGGTTGGTCCGTCGTCCCCGAACCGATCTTGATCGATGACATGGTGATCTACAACCACGATTACGACAATCCCGAACTCATGGCCGTGCGTCTAGGTGGCCAAGGGGACGTGACTCAAACCAACGTCGTTTGGAAATCACCTCGCGGGGCACCTAGCACCCCAACTCCTTTGCTCATAGGCTCCGAACTCTACTACGTCTCGGATAACGGGGTCGCCTCCTGCATCGATGCCCGAACAGGACAGCGCCACTGGATGGAACGTCTCGGCGGCAACTACTCTGCTTCTCCCGTCTACGTCAACGATCATGTGCTGTTCCTCAGCGAAGATGGCATGGCAACTTGGGTCCAAGCCACCAAGCAATTCCAGTCCGTCGGCAAAAACCAAATCTCTGGTAGAACATTCGCAACACCAGCATTCTACAAAAATGCTATGTTCCTCAGAACCGATGAACACCTCCTGAAAATATCTCAGAAATAAATAATGGATCGAATTGTGCTTTCGCCACAATCATTCCTGAAGACCACTGCCGGATCCTTATCCCCGATCAATCCTAAAAAACCGACGATATGGATATCTGCCAAGGGACCTCACAAGCGATTGCCACAGCTAGACAAGCCCAAGCCCGCTGGCAGCAGATTCCACTAGAAAAACGTGCAAAATCCATCGCCAAGTTCGCCTCCTTGGTAGTCAAGCATCGCAAAGCCCTGGCCGACGGTATCCTCTATCCGACGCGAACCGGATATCAAGAAACCCTCACTGCCGAACTGCTCCCCTTGGCAGAGACGGCCAAATGGCTCTCGGAGAACGCATCGCGGGTCTTGCAATCCCGAAAAACATCAAAGCTATCCACCCCGATGTGGCTCGGATCGCTGCGATCCCGCGTCGAGCGAGTCCCCCGAGGTGTGGTTCTAATCCTGGGTACTTGGAACTATCCGATCTTCCTAACCGGCTCGCAGTTGCTGCACGCTCTGGTCGCAGGAAACGCCGTCGTGATCAAACCCGCACCAGGCTGCGAACAGGTCACGTCTCTGCTTGGGTCGATGTGCTCCGAATGCTCCATCCCAGAAGACTTGGTTCAAGTCCTTGACAGTTCAGTCCAAGCCGGCGTGGATGCGATGGAGCAGGGAGTCGACCATGTCGTGATGACAGGCAGCTCCCGCAGTGGGCGCAAGGTCCTCGAACAGTCGATCCAAAGTCTCAGCTCAACGACCCTCGAACTCAGCGGATCAGACGCCGTGATCGTTCTCCCAAGCGCAGACATCGAGCGAGTCACCAATCTGCTTCGATTCGGATTGCGTCTCAATGGAGGAGCAACTTGCATCGCCCCACGACGGGTATTCGTCCTGGAAACCATGCTCGAAGCATTTACAAAGCTGCTCTCAAACAAACTCACTGCAAGTGGCCAGCCTCCGCAAAGCACTTGGATGACCTCAAATACCTACTTGCAATTGCAGCCGGCGATTCAAGACGCCATGGACCAAGGGGCCGCGTTGGTAGTCCCCTGGAACTGCGACCTGGAAGCTCGGAAAACTCTCCCCTACCCGCAAAACCCCTCGGAGTGGGTCTCGACTAGCCCAATCGTACTGAGCCACATCCGACCGGAAATGAAACTCTACGGTATCGATGTCTTTGCACCCTTGATGACACTCATTCCGGTCAAAAACATCCAGCAAGCCCTCGAGTTTAACGCGCAATGCCGTTACGGACTGTGCGTGAGCTTGTTTGGAAATGAGCAAGAGGCTGCGTCGCTGG
Organism: Planctomycetota bacterium; assembly: GCA_018969045.1. GTDB lineage: Bacteria > Planctomycetota > Planctomycetia > Pirellulales > Pirellulaceae > JBKCUI01. Next base: position 7,979 of record JAGWZB010000119.1, read on the forward strand.
CTCATGGTATTTGCGCTGGATCGGTGATTATCAACGATTTTGTGGTTCCTACAGCCGACCCCAGATTGCCTTTCGGCGGGCGTCAAGAAAGTGGGTTTGGAGTCACCCGCGGTGAAGAAGGTTTGCTGGAAATGACGGTTCCTCAGGTAATTTCCATCCGACATGGCAAATGGCTACCCCATAGCGATTTGCCGCATCCCCAGGATGAGCATTTGCTGGACGGTTTGCTACAATTCCGACATGGCGAGACCTGGACGCTACGGATCAGCGGTCTTCGAAAACTTCTCGCTTCCATTCGCAGAAATCCAAACTAGAAGAATTAAGCAATGATTGAACGCTCCAAGTCGAGCCTTAGGGTCGGTGTGATCGGTGGGGGATTGGCCGGACTAGCAGCCGCTTGCACGCTTGCGGCTCGGGGTCATCAAGTCACACTTTTTGACAAAAACGCTTGGTTTGGTGGCAAGGCTGCCGTCCACGAACAAAACGGCTACCGCTTCGACATGGGCCCGACCATCCTGACCATCCCGTCGGTGCTCAAACGAATTTTCGCCGAAGCTGGCCGCAAGGTGGAAGACTACATGGAACTGGTACTGCTGGACCCCCAGTGGCGGTGCTTCTTCGACGACAGCGGGGCTCTGGATCTGGTCCCAGACCCAGTCCAGATGAGAAAGAACCTTGAAAAGTTCTCCGCGCTGCTGAGCGTTCCAGACGGATATGAGAAATTCATGAAAGTCGCCTCCAAGCTTCATGAAGTCTCTGACAAGTTCTTTTTCTGGAAGAGTGTTGGTGGTCTGCGAGATACGATGGAAATCGGGGGAGCCCTCTCTCCTATGGTCATGGCCGATGTGATGAGCTTGCGGATGGGCAAATCGGTTGCAAGCTTGGTGAGAAAGTACGTGCATGATGAAAAGGTCGCTCAGATGATCGACCACTTCACGCAGTACGTCGGATCCTCTCCGGAAGCTTCGCCTGCGGTTTTATGCGGGATCGCCAGCATGCAGACCAAGGAAGGGGTTTGGTATCCCATGGGCGGTACTCGTGCGGTCCCTGTAGCCCTTGAGAAACTCGCCACCGAACTAGGAGTGGTCTTCAAGCCCAGTACGGACATCGCCAAAATTGAGCACGACCGAAAGAAAGTCACCGGCCTGACGACCACACAAGGTGAAAAGTACCAGTTCGATTGCGTTGTATCCAACTGCGACTCAGTACGAACCCACCGAGAACTGCTCGAAGGCTCCAGCATCGCCTCGAAATTCGAGCGTCGCCGTACCTATGAGCCCGCTTGCTCAGGTGTAGTGCTTTACCTAGGACTCAAGAAGCGTTACGAACACATCCTCCACCACAATTTCGTCTTCAGCAAAGATCCACACCGGGAGTTCGATTACATCTACAATCGCGGTCAACCAGCACCAGACCCAACGGCCTACGTCTGCGCGCCTGCTGCGACCGAACCGGCTGTCGCTCCTGCAGGTGGCGAAGCCCTCTACATCCTCGTGCATACCCCTTATCTCAGACCCGATCACAACTGGTCGGAGATGTTGCCTAAGTACCGCGAAGTCATCCTCGACAAACTCGAGTACACAGGAAGAATGAAAGGGATTCGCGACAACATCGTCACCGAAAGCCACTTGACCCCAGAAGGCATCCACAAACGGTACCGCGTTCTCAACGGCGCCATCTATGGACTGGCAAGCCATGGAAAATACCTTGGTGCCTTCAAGCCCGCGAACCGATCGAAAGATCTCAAAGGCCTGTACCTTGCTGGTGGTGCTGCCCACCCAGGTCCAGGAATGCCTATGGTCATGATGAGCGGGTGGATCGCTGGTGACACCCTCGACCAGGATGTCCAAGCCGGCAAACTTTAGAGATTGCCATGCCCATCCCCCAATCGAAAGCTTGGTTGGTCGACGGCTTCTGCCGCTTTACCGCACGGATGGTCCGCAAGAACTTTACCTGCTTTGCCGTCCAATCCGCTTCAGAGCTTGATCCACCCCTCCCCCACGAATGCTCGGTTGTCGTCTACGCCAACCACGTCGGTTGGTGGGACCCCATCGTGGCGATGTTGCTTAGAAAACGCTTCTTTCCCGATCGCGTTTTCTATGCCCCAATCGATGCCCAAGCCCTCGAGGCTTACGGCATCTTCCGGCAACTAGGGTTCTATGGCCTACAGCTCGACACGTTCGCAGGTGCCTCCGATTTTCTCAAGACCTCCCGCGATATTCTTGCCAACCCGAAATCATCCCTTTGGATCACTCCCGAAGGTTACTTCACCGACTGCCGAGACCTCGATCGCCCATTGATGCCCGGAATTGCGCATTTAGCTGCAAGTTCTCCAAACACGATTTTTCTCCCGCTAGCGATCGAGTACCCTTTTTGGGAAGAACCCAAGCCCATGATTGCAACTCGCTTTGGCACCCCGATTCGGTTCGAACCTGGCACGAGCAAATCCCAGTGCCAAGATGCGATTTTCCAGTCGCTGCGATCCACCCAGCGTCAATTAGCGCAAAGCGTCATGCGAAGAGAACTCGGTGAGTTCGAGTTCCTCATCCCCCCCAAAGCCAAACGGCAAGGGCTCTACGATACGTTCCGAGCTTGGAAAGCTTGGGCCCAAGGTCGCTCCTTCAATCCCTCGCACGCATCGGTCAGCCGTCAAAGAGTCCAACCACCCAAGGGACCCTCGGACGGGCCAGGGTAGGGTACCATCAAGCGTTTGATAACCCTGCGGGTCATTTTTCCGGCAAGCGGATCGTTCCGTTCCAGTCCGGTGGAGCAACCCGTCCATTTTGTGCGATATAGACCGTCAAGAAATCCTTGACTCGATCCTCCGCAGGCACCTGATGCAATAGCCGAAAGGCTTCGTTCCAGTTTCCATCCTGAAAACTATCGAGCGCTTTCTCATAAAGAGCTACATCCTGATCCGTCAGCTCGGCCCCGGTTGCTGATTCCGGTGGTAACAACTCACTGACCATCAGGGGCGTGCTCATTCCAATCGGCAGGACTTTGGCAACACGGCGAATCCTAGCGACGCTTCGGGGAACCTCCCGGCGAATCCGTTCAGCGGTCACTTCGTCGACCAAGATCCTCGCGTGGAGTTGCTTGGTCATGCTCTCAAGCCTTGCCGCAAGGTTGACGACCGGACCAAAGACGGTGACTTTCACTTGGTCTACCGTTCCGATCCTACCTGCGACGGCTTTTCCAGTTGCAATCCCCAACCCGGCCCGGAAGCCCGCCAAAGGATGATGCGGCTTGGCAGCCGATTGCTCAAACTCGGCTCGAATCGCAAGGGCCGCAGAGGCAGCTTGTCCGGCCGATTCGGCTTGCTCAAGCGGCCAGCCCCAAAAACCCATCGCAGCGTCGCCGTGGAAATCACCAACCACTCCGTTCCTTTCGAGAATATGATGGGTCATCACACCCAGCGCATCGCTGACGCGCCGAAGCAACTCCAAAAGCTGATCGGCGGACTCTTCGCTCTGCCTGCTAAATCCTCGCAAATCACAGAACAATACAGACACGCGTGCTTCTCGAGGTGCAAGAATCTCTTCGGGGTCACGTGTAAGCAATGCTTTTCGCACGATCGGTGCAAAGAATGGACGCAAGGAATCTTGCCTCCGCTGGAGCAATCGTGTCTGCCGCAGGGTCCCTACCGTCGTTGCCGTCAATTCCGCGAATTTGATGTCGTCTTGCAAATCGTCGGAGATCATCAGCGTGGCATTTCGGGATGCCGAAGCGTTCATGCTTGAAAAATCCCCCGCGACATAGATGGCCCATCCGGGCGTGGCCTCGCTGGTGATCGGTGTGCAAAATGCCCAGTCGATATTTTCAGATTGCGTATACTGCAGCGGTGTGTTGCGATCCAAGCTGCGACTCCATACATGCAGCACACTTTCACTCGATGCCACCGCTTGATGGATCAACTGGGCGCTGGGAGAAAATGGCCTAAGTGCCAAACCTCTTGAATCCCAATGCAAAACGCGTATCCCCGTCTCACTGCCGATCGGCCATTGGCTCGTCCAGGGCGTCATGTCGATCGAAGGTAGCTTTTCGGGCTCGCCTGACTCTGCTTGCTTCGAAACGATCGCCACGAATGTCGCTTGCGGGATTCCCTGCATGAGCAAATTCACCACCCGGACATAGAGCTCTTCGTCACCCGAACTGCTCGATATGATCTCGGGCAAGCGGCTCAAGACCTCGATGCGTCGGTCGGCATCGCGGTACTGAACACTCCTGAGCTGGGCCGGAGCATAAGTCTGCTCGGTCAACGCCGGAGGAGCTTCAGAACGGGCCATCACCCGCACCCGCTGATCGACCAAACTAAATGTAGTCTGGCCAATGACAAAGTGATCCCCCATACCAACTTCGAACTCGTCCTTGCGGAGCCCACGATGAAAAATCGGATTCCTTGCCTCCGAGAGCTTCGATACTGTTAATCGTCCAGCAGACCATTTCAATTCCGCATGCTGCCGAGATACCCGATCATCCCAAGGGACCGACCAAGGATGCGATGTTCTTCCCAATACGAACACCGATGGCTCGCCATCGAGCGGCAATGGGCGTCGCCAGCGGTCGTTGGCTGTAGGGCCTTGGGCTATCAAATCCGGCATACTCAATCCGTCGCTCTACGAGAAATCGCGTTTCATCGCATTGTACTGCGTGTAGCCCAAAGTCACCAAGTCGCTTTGGATCGAAAGCCAATATAAGTTGCATGCGGTAAAAACAGTCGAAAATCGCGTAT
>JAGWZB010000120.1 GCA_018969045.1 Planctomycetota bacterium
TGCTACGGCTTCATCGAGCATCGACTCAAGCCCCACTGTGCTCCCAGACCGCGTCTTGAACGGCTTACCATCGGTCCCCATCACCGTCCCGAAACTGATGTGCCTAAAATCGGTGTGCGACAAACCGATCTTTTCCAAGACGGCAAAAAGCTTCTTAAAATGGTCGCTTTGACGATGATCGACCACGTACAAACAGACATCGGGTGAAAATTCGCGCTCTCGAAACATCGCGGTCGCAAGATCGGTGGTCGCATACAGATAAGCTCCATCTTGCTTGCGTACGATCATCGGTGAATCGAATGCGTCGAGAAAAACACACAACGCTCCATCGCTTTGGACCGCGAGGTTCTTCGCAAATAAATCTTCGACCACCGCACCGAGCATGTCGTGATAAAAACTCTCTCCATACCAGTGATCAAACTGGACATTCAACCGCTGGTAGATCGTGTCGATCTCCTGGCGACAGTTCGGAAGAAATTCGTTCCAAAGCTTTAGATTGCCTTCGTCGCCCCGATGCAATGCCGCCGTTTCGGCTAGAACCTTTTCGTAAATCGCCTGATGAGCTTGGGACTCTGACATCAAAAGCGCATCTTTTTGCGACTCTGAAATCTTTCTCTGATTGCTCTGGTATTCTTCTTGGGCTGTCACCACGGCTCGCTGGGCCGCCGCAAGATCCTTGGCGATCTTCTTGTCCGAAGGGGCTGCCGCAAACTTGGCCTGCACTTGCTCGAGCCGCTTCTTGGCAAACTCGATGGCCTGCTGAAGCTTAGGACCTTGCGCAAGGGACTCTTGATACCCACTGATGGCCTGCACCTTGCGATAAAGTCGGCTTAACTCGGCGACCGGGTGCTTTCTATAAGCCTCCTGATCGCAAAAATGCTTATAGCCGTAAATGATCATTCCAAACTGAGTGCCCCAGTCCCCAAGGTGATTGTCGGTGATGACTTTGTGCCCTAAAAACCGCAATACCTGGGCGATCGCTGCCCCGATGACAGTCGATCGAATGTGCCCGACATGCATCGGCTTGGCGACGTTGGGCGAGGAATAATCGATGATGATGGTCTTGGGAGCTTCGACCTGAGTGACCCCCAAGCGATCGTCGGCGTGGGCCAACTGAAGTTGATCGGCCAACCAGCTTGGTGACAGCCGCAAATTGATATACCCGGCTCCAGCGACACTTACCGATTGACAAATGTCCGATAGATCGAGCTTATCGACGACGCTCTGAGCGATCTGAAGCGGGGGCTTTCCTAGAACCTTCTGCAGCGGCATCGCAATGTTGGCTTGATAATCAGCCAAGGTTGGATCGCGGGAGGGTACGATCCTCTCCAGAGAGGATTCGACCAACGCCGGATCATCCAAGAGTTGTTCGAGGGCTTGGCGAAATCGCTGTCGGATGGGTTTGAGAATCTGCATCGCTTGTGTTGAGTTCTATCGGTAGAGAGCTGTTTTAAGCCGTTTTCTTTTTGGTCTGTCCGATCGGAATGGGCATCGGACCGGCATACGCGTCAAAGATCACCAACAGATTCAGTAGTCCTGCAATCGCGGTGTAAAGAGATCCTAAATCAAAACTCGCCGAGTCCTCGTTGTTCCACTTCGAAAGCCAATCGGGATTACCGTCTCCGGGATTTCCTATCGGGGGTGGTGCCATGAATCCCCACAAGAATTGTTCGTTTACCGGCTTGGGTCCGATCCGAGATTGCAAAATCATCGGAAACGCCGGAATCCCCACCATGGCTTGAGCGTACGAGTGGATCCGAAAATCCTGATAGCTATTTCTGGCTATCTCCTCCCAACCTTTCTTGCTGAGCATTTTGGGGATGTTGGTGACTTTGAAAGTGTTGGGATAAGCATACACGACACGACCGCGTCCGATGATAAAGCCTGTGATAAACAAGCCTAAGATGCATACGGCAAAGAGTATGGCTTTACGCTTTCGACCTTGGTAATAGTGCCCGGCACCAGGAAATAGAAACGCCAAGAAGGCCGCGAACGCAGGGTTCTTTAAATCGACTTCGACTCCGTCGAATTCCTTCTTGTTTGATTCCGTTGGTTGACTCATCGTTGGGAATGCCTTGAGTGCCTTTCTTGAATTCGGAGCCTTAGAGGGATTGCAGGGCCGCTTGGATGATATCGCAAGCCATATCGATATGTTCGTTGGTCGTCACACCTGGAGGAGGCAAAAACCTCAATCGCGTTGGATTGCTACCTGCTACAAATCCCATGAGCCCAAGCTCGTAAAGTTTGCCGAGCATCTTCGAAGCCGTTGCGCTGCTACCATCGCCGGGCGTAAAGGCGATCATCATTCCTTCGCCGTAGGGACCGCTGATCTTGCCCGGATACTTCGATGCGAGCAACTCAAGCTTAGATCGAAAGTATCGATGTCGCTGCATATTCCAACCTTCATTGCCAAAGCATTTGGATTTCTCCAAGTGATCCAAGACCGCTAGACCGGCCCGAATCGATGCCGTCGCAGCCGTGAACGTCTGCGAGAGCAGTGGCCCCTTGGGCTTAAGCGACTCACCGTACAAGGTTGCACAAACCTGAGTGATCTTTCCTAGCGTGACAATATCAGCGTATCGATCCAGACCAAAGTGCTGGAAGGCAAAGGGACGACTGAGTCTGGAGAACGTTTGGACTTCGTCAAAGATCACCAAGACATTGTGGTCATGGCACATTTGACACAAGGTCTCAAAGTACTCCTTGGTTCCTGGATAGTAACCCCCTTCGCCAGCTACGAGCTCTAGCCACAAGCAAGCGTGTTGGCCAGGGTATCGCTCAAGCAGATGCTTGAGGGTTCGTATCGCTCCTTGCGTGGTCCCTTCGGGATCCGAGGGATGGTACATCGGCAAGTAATCCACATCCAATGCCTTGGGGACTCCAGTCCGATACGCAGGTCTATCGGTCAGCGATGCTAGCGCAATCGAACGGCCAGCAAAGCAATTATCGATGCAAATCACACGCGACGCTGGCGCGCGATTGTGGAAAGCGATCTTGAGCGAGTTCTCGTTGGCCATCGCACCACTGGTGCTGAGCAAACAGTGATCGAGCTTGGCTCCATGGGCTTGAGCAAGCCCGATGAGCCGCTCGCACATCCACAAGGAAGCTGAATCGTGCTGAAGATTCCCCTGCATGACGGTATCCTCAAGGGCCGCGTCGACCGTCGCGCTGAGCATGCGTGGATCGGAATGCCCCATCCCGTGCACTCCGATCCCTACGATGAAATCAAGCTTGACGCTTCCGTCACCTAGCTCGATCAAAGGCCCATTGCCTAACCCACTGGAGATGTAAGGAAAATAAGTCGCCCCACCGCGAGCCTTGGTCAACCGCTCGAGCTCGGCTTGGTAAGCTGCCACCAGATCCGGATTGGGCGGTCGAACTTGTGTGATCTTGCTGCGATGGGATTCCAAGGCTTCGAGCAGCAGCGTTCGGGCCTTTTCAACCCGGGGATCTCGTACCAGTTCGGAATAGTGAAGGGCTTTTGGATCGTGGCTCAACAAGGCACCTATCAGCAAAGGATCAAGAAAACGAATGTAGGGGAAATCCTGGAAAAACCGAGATTCTAACATCAAACATAGAATCCAACCATCGCGAAAGGTTCGCAAGAAAGCTTGGAAACCTCGATTCTCCCGGGCTGAATTCCCAACTTATCCAACTACACTCGGAAATCCAGGATTCCACCGACCAATCACCCCAGAGACGCTGATCGCCAAAAAACCGATCCACCCAAGAGGCATCATGCTTAAAAAGACCCTCGGCTTGTACTTGTCGATCGCCACTTCAGCTATCGCAATGCCCATGGCTTTGGCTCAAGACCCCCAGGGGTCAAACCTCGCATCTGTCAAACCGACTTGGGCCAAAATCCCAGCGGGTCGATTCACGATGGGATCCCAAGTTCCGGTGAAGCAGCTTGTCAAAGACTACGCTTGGTACTTGCGGAAAGAAGAAGAATTTCAAGACGAGTACCCTGCCCATCCGGTTGAGATCACCAAGCCCTTTTTGTTATCGACCACCGAGGTGACCGTCGGGCAATTCCGTACCTTCACTGAGCAAACCGGTTACAAGACCAGAGCCGAAATCGACGGTACCGGAGGCTGGGGTTTTGATGCGCAGTCCAAGCAATGCATCGGACGGGATCCTAGATTCTCATGGAAGGACCCAGGCTATCGACAGTCCGACAACCACCCAGTGGTCAACGTGACTTGGGAAGACTGCCAAGCCTATTGCCGATGGCTCTCGGGGATCGAGAATCGGATCGTCCGATTGCCGACCGAAGCCGAGTGGGAATACTCGAATCGAGCTGGCTCGACAAACTATTACGCCATGGGCAACGCCCCTTCGAGTGTGTTATCCCAAGCCCGCACACTAGCACCCAAGCCCGAGACGATTCGGCAAGCCATTCAAAATCTCTCGATCGATCCAGAGGATGCTCCGTTTCCCGTCCCGGTCGCTTCCTATGAGCCAAACGCGTTTGGTCTTTACGACATGCACGGAAACGTATGGGAGTGGACGGCGGATTGGTACGACGAAAACTATTACCGTGAATCGCCTAGCAAGGATCCTACAGGTCCACGGCAAGGGAGCGTGAAAGTTCGCCGCGGTGGAGGCTGGAACTCGTTCCCGCTGTGGGCACGATCGAGCTTTCGAAATTGGAATGACATCGATACCCGCTGCGCGAATCTGGGTTTTCGAGTCGTCGGAGAGCTAACTCCGATCGAGATTCGTAACTACCAAGAGAGCCAGCCGATACGGCTGCTCTTTGTGGGTGATATCATGCTCGATAACGGCCCTGGTAATGCCATCGCTAATGGCACCGACCCTTTCGAGCAGTGCGCAAAACTTTTGCTCGATGCCGATTTGACCATCGGAAACCTCGAGTGCGTTTTAGGCAGGGGTGGCGAACAAATCAACAAAAACTACATATTTCGGGGCGCTGGCGATTCTCCGAAATACCTTAAAAAGTACTTCCATGCATTGAGTGTTGCGAACAATCACACTTTGGATTTTGGCCCCGATGGACTTCTGGAGTGTTTAGATGTCCTTAAAAAAGCCGACATAGGATATTTCGGTGGGGGGGGTAACATCCAAGCTTCACGCGCCGGGTTGTTGCTTGAAGTCAAAGGCCGACGGATCATGCTGCTGGGATACAACGATTTTCGCAAAGAGGATTACCAAGCCACCGAGGATCGCGCGGGAAACACACCCTTGATCAGCGACTGGGTGATCGAAGACATCCGCTATGCAAAGAGAGCTTGCAATGCGGACATTGTCATTCCATTTGTTCATTGGGGCAACGAAATGAACCCGACACCCACCCCAGAGCAGCGCGAGCTATCGAAGCGTTGGATTGACGCCGGCGCATCGGCGATCATCGGTGGGCATCCGCACGTCACACAGACGATCGATAGCTACCGAGGTCGCCCCATCGTTTATAGCTTAGGGAATTTTGTGTTTGACTATTATCCGGTCGATCCTGCGATTTGGTACGGCTGGGCGATCCGACTATCGATTCCTCCCCAATCTGCTGATGGAACCGGTTCGATCGACTGGGAGACCATCACCGTGGAACTTGACCCTCGCGGACTCCCTAAACCCGTAGACCCCAATTGATGGAACTCTCGCAAAATTCAATTCTCAGATGTCTCTGTGGTGAGCTGCGGTAGGCGGTAACAGATCGCCTCTTGGGCGTTGCGGATATAGAGCCGGTCGCCAACGACCACCGGATGATTCCAAGTCTTATCCGAAAGCGCTTCGATCTTCCATAACTCCGTATGCTTCTCCGGCGTGGCGCGGAGCAAGACCAATTCCCCTTTCTCGCTGACCACCAAAATCAACCCCGAATCGGCGAGCAATATCGCTTGGCCTTTCTCGTAACGACCTCCCTTCCACCTCCGCTTGCCATCGTCTAAACCTATGCAAGCGAAAATGGCATTGTCGAATCCATAAATGTTCCCGTCATACACCAGAATGTCGTTGAAGTCGGGCTTCATTTCCTTGGATGTCCACAACTCCTTCCCCTCCAATCCTTGCTCCCCAGCGGTGAACTCCACCAGCCGCGTTCCGGTCCCCATCCCCGCGGGAATCAGCAGCTTGTTGTCCCCGATGACTTGGGCCTGACAGGCTCGGTACCCTTGATGCTCAAAATCATAATTGCACACACTCTTGCCTGTCGCTGGCTCCCAAAGATGCGCTCCGGTATTCGACAGCAAACACAAATACGACTGGCCCAATAGCTGGATCTTTTGAACCGAACTATAAGACATCTCTCCGGCAGGAGCCGTCCAGGCAACCTTGCCATCCTCAACATTCAAAGCGATCACTCCCTTGTCTTGCTTGCCTCCCGCATGCACGACCACCAACTTGCTATCGACACATGGAGAACACGAGAAGCCCCACATAGGTGGCTCTTTTCGATCCGCAAGCTCCTTGAGATCGACTTTCCAAACCAACTTGCCATCGACCGCGTTTAACCGAACCAAGATACCTTCGGCACCCAACGCATAGACCGATCCATCCGCTAAGGTCGGCGTGCCGCGAGGCCCCAGTCCACCCAACGCTTCGAAAAATCTCGACGGGGTGTAAAACGACCAAATCGGCTCTCCGGTATTTGCGTCATAGCAAGCGACCGCCTCATCCGATTCCCGCTGCTCTTGCGTAAAGAGTCGATCGGCACCAACGGCAAACGAGCTCCAAGCCGGACCGATCCGGTTACGCCAAATTTCCTGCGGCCCATTGGCCTTCCAATCATCGCTGAATCGAAGCCCACTTTGCGCGCCGTTCCCTTGCGGGCCTCTGAAGTTCGGCCACGGTGCCGAGCGCAACTCCGCCAGGAGCTCCTCCGTGTCGACCTTTTGGATCTTAGCCACGTGTTCTGCATCGTGAATCTCCCGGATCGCCAAACTTTCCGCAGTTGGATTCCACCTCCAATCAAACCCGAACGAAAAGTTACCCCACACACCATCGGTGCGAAGCAGCGCTGAAAAACAACTTGCCACCAGAGCAAAAGCGACCGCCACCCAAGTTCGCTGCACCGAAAGCTTTCGACCGAAAAGAATAGCTCCTAACGCAAACCCTACGATCGCCATCGGGATCGTCATGACAATCAACAAGGGACCCCGCATCGACTCATGACAAATCGCTTGCTCCAACCCCACCCCGCCGACGAGCCCCAATACTCCGAGAACGCGTTCGAACCATCGAGCTCGGCTGGCAATCAACCACCAAAGCATGACCAGCAATCCGACCAGAAACGGGCCAAAGGCACTGGCCATCCAAATCATCGATGGCCCGTTGGGTACAAGATCCGGAACAAACCGCATGAAGACCATCATCGGTAAAAGAAGAACCGGAATCCAAATCCGAAGTGGGTGCCAAAGGCCGTTGCTTGTCATCGTCGTCTTCCAATCTCGATTTAGTTTTTGTTACCTAGCGTCCAAGTTCGAGGCGAACTCGGACGCATCATCCGCCCGACGAAGTGTTTCCGCCGAGGATGTTCTTCAGCGCGTCTCTCAGCGGTCTTCGCGGACTCTCCGACTTGCTTGGCTCGTTGCTTTTTTGGTCGATAGGTTGAATCGGACCAGGGTCGGATTGGCTTGACGATTTGGCTTTGCGTTCCAAACGGCGTTGCCTGAGCTCTTTGATCAAATCGACCGCCGCACCGATCGCTTCGTCGGCCTTTCCGCTGGTCACACCACTTGCGACATCGATGATCGCTGCGGTCCCGGGAGCTTCGTCACCCAAGGCAGCGCTGACTAGCGAGAGCAGGTCGGCAGAGTCCCCTCTCAGGGACTTCCAATCAACATAGGGCGACTCGATCGTACCGCGGACAGGCAGAGTGACTTGGGGAACACCGATCTGCTGGACCGATTCCCTTCGAGCCAACATCTCAAGTGGAACAGGGATCCCGAGTCCCACGTCGAGTTGCCGATCGACCAATCCAACGCTTCCGGAAGTCGATAACTGCAATCGCTGGTCGATCTTGGGAAAACCGACCTGAACCCCCTGATGCTCGACCCTGCCCTGGGCAAGAGCGACTTGAATGATCGAACCATCGATAAAGACCAACTCTTGAGGGATCTGGGTATTTCGAAGCCGAGAGATCATGTCGATGATGTTCACGACGATCGGTTCGGAGGGCCCGCTGCGGACTTCGTGCAATGTCAGTTCGGCTCGGCCTTTGGCATACGCGGGTTGTTCGAGAGGGATTTCGAGTTTGTCGACGTGCAGCGAGACCCGGCCATCGAACCATGCTGATTTGGCAAGAAGGGGTACTGCGCGGCCAAGCCCCAATCGCACCAGCTCCTGGGTGACTTGGACCTGATCCAAAAGCTTCGTTTCTGCAAACTCCAGGCGAGCATTTCCATCGAGAGCTAGGTAATGTAAATCCAAATCGACCGGCGGAACCACGAGCAATTCTTGGCCTGTTTCCTGCCTTCGCACACCCACCGAGAGATCTTCGACAACCACCTGAATATCCAATTTGGGTTTGCTTTTGGACGAGTTCTTTTGGGCTGAGAGGGTTGAGTTCTCGATCGATCGAGCGAGCTTCTCGATGTTCGAGGAGTTCTCCAAAAGCTCGATGTCCAGCTTGGGTTTTCGCAGGGTAATGGTCCCAAGATTCCTACCTCCAAGCAGGTAACCCATCAAAGATCGATTCGAAGCGATCGATTCGATCGACAGCAGGCCCCGTGGTTTCTCTGGCACGTCGACTTGCTCAAGCTCGATACCGTTGATGGCAAGTGGACGGAACCAAGCGAACTGAGCCGAGTCGACTTTCAATCGAAAGCCCTCGATCGCCAACTGGTCCACCAATCTTTGGTAGAGCCATTTGGATCCCAAAATCGTCGGTATGGAACCTACCAGTCCGATCAGAGCGGCCAAGCCCAGGGCGATCCAAGTCGACCAGCGACGCATCAACGGCTTGGACTTGCGAACTGGCGTGCTTGGCTGCTGTTGACTCATCACTTCGAAAGTCTCTTCATTCAAAATCAACCCATTTAGAGTTGATGTAACGCTGTTGGGGTTTGAAACGCGATTTGTAATTCAGGTGCGAATTGGCTTGGACGTATAGTCCCAAGTATACCCACGGAAGGTCGTTGATTTGCGCCATCTCGATCTGCTTGAGAACCGAGTAGCTACCCAAGGATAATTTGCTGTGGGCGGGATCAAAATAGGTATAAACTGCGGAAATTGAACGGTGGCCAACATCGATCACCGAAACGGCCACCAAGGAATCTTGTAAGTAAAACCTAATTTCGCGGGTTAACAAGCAGCAAGAATCGACCAAGAAGCCTTCGTAATCATAGGCTGCATAATCTCCATCTCCATTGGAAAGATCGCGCAGACCGCGATGGAGATTAAAGAGCTTGAGACGCTCTTCGGAAAACTCCGGCGGACCAACGTCGATTCTCAGCATTCGATCTCCGCGATTGAGCACTCTTCGCCATGAATCGGTCCAGCGAAATTTCGTCACGTCGATACGCACCGGCTCGCAAGCTTGGCAGCCTTCGCACGCGGTGTAGTAAGCGAAACGACCCGAGCGTCGCATCCCACCTGCGAGCATCACATCAAACTCTTCGCCGCTGATCAAACGTTCGGGGACCACCAGCGGCATACGGGCCGTCCGACTGGGCAGATACGAACATGGATGCTCATTGTCGATGACAGTGAGGATCGGCAAACTTGTGGGTGTTCGATGCTCAGTGAGTTCCTGCATGGATCAACCGAATGTTTTACCTAAGGCGTTTGCGATCACTTTGCATCGGTCCATCATCTCTTGGAACTGAGCAAAGTCCAACGACTGGTAACCATCGCTCATGGCCTTCTCAGGATTCGGATGCATCTCGACGATCAAACCATCGGCACCGGCAGCGACGCTCGCGGCGGCCATGTCGGTGACCAAATAAGAGTGTCCCGTCCCGTGGCTCGGATCGACGATCACTGGCAAGTGGGTTTTGCGGTGCAGATACGGAACCGTGGCCAGGGGCAAGGTAAATCGGGTGTGGGTTTCAAAGGTACGGATCCCTCGTTCGCACAGCATCACATCCGGGTTGCCTTCGTTGAGGACGTATTCGGCAGCCAGCAACCATTCTTCGATCGAAGCGCTCGGGCCTCGTTTGAGCAAAACGGCACGACCACTGCGCCCGACGGCTTCCAGGAGTCGGTAGTTTTGCATGTTCCTAGCCCCGATTTGAAGGATATCCGCGTACTTGGCCACCAGCGGAACATCTTCGGTGCTCATGACTTCGGTGACTACCGCAAGCCCTGTTTCTTGACGCGCTAGGTCCAGGAGCTTGAGGCCATCTTCCTTCATCCCTTGGAATGAATACGGGCTGGTTCGGGGCTTGAAGGCACCTCCGCGAAGCGCCGTACCACCAGCGGCTTTGACCGCTTTGGCACAAGCCACGATCTGAGCTTCGCTTTCGACCGAGCAAGGACCACCCATGACCCCCACGGCACCACGGCCCGCTCGGAAATTCAAGACTTGGATCTGAGTCGCCTCGGGCTTAAGCTCCCTGGAAGCCATCTTGTAGGGGGCCAGAATCGGCATGACTTCCGATACCCCGGGGAAACTTTCAAACGATTCGACTTTCACTTTGCGTTCATCACCAACTGCAGCGATCACCGTCCGTTCCGTGCCGCGAATGACGTGAGCTTTTAAACCCAATTCCTGCACGCGCTTGGTTACATTCTCGATCAGCTCGTCTCCGACGTTTTTTTCCATGACTACGATCATGCGATGGGTTTCCTATGCGTTGTGGTTTGTGGGAGGTTTTTTGGCCGATCGATTTGACTATTCCAAGAAAAAACCTCAAGGTCAGGCGGCCTTGAGGTTCTGTTTGTCTGGATCCCGAAAGCTTCCGAAATCAGCCGCGACACCTCGAAGCCCGGTCGATGGGATAACCGGTAAAATAAGAGCCTCGGAAGTCGTTTGCATCGGTTGCTTTCATGGCCCCAAGTATCCGAGACAGCCCCCTGTTTTTCAAGTCCGGCAGTCGAACTATATCCCCGATATTTGGCAGATTCACACCGAGCTTCCAACAATTCAATCCCTAGGAACCTCTGTTTTGGCCTGGGTTTTGCTTCCCGGATGGAATGTCTAAGGTTTCGACTGCCAAGACGACGCATTTAGCAAGTCCTTTTATACGGAGACGTGAATATGCCATTCCGCATGGATAAACTGACCATCAAAGCCCAGGAAGCCATCGTCGGTGCGCAGTCGTTGGCCGCCTCGGGTGGTAACCCGGAAATCGAAGGATTGCACCTGCTGTCGACCCTTTTGGACGATCCTGCCGGTGTGGTCGTTCCACTCCTGAAGAAAATCGGAACCCAGCTTGATAAACTCCAATCGACCACCAAAAGCGAACTGCAACGATTGCCCCGCAGCAGCAACACGCGCCAGCCGGGCATCAGCAACTCGCTCCAAAAATCATTCGAAGCGGCCGCGGCCAGCGCCGAAGCGATGAAGGACGAGTTTGTCAGCACCGAGCACCTGCTGCTCGGATTGGTCAAAGCCGACAAAAACGCTTCCGAGCTATTGCGCCTTTTTGGCGTTAACGAAAAAGACATCCTGCAAGGTCTTCAAAGCGTTCGAGGCAGCGCTCGAGTCACCGATCAGAGCCCAGAGGGTAAATTCCAAGCCCTCGAGAAGTATGGCGTCGATTTGGTCGCGCAGGCGTCCAAGAATAAACTCGATCCAGTCATCGGACGCGATAACGAGATCCGACGCGTGATCCAAGTCCTCTCGCGCAGAACCAAGAACAACCCAGTCCTGATCGGCGAGCCTGGGGTTGGCAAGACCGCGATTGCCGAAGGTCTCGCGCAGCGGATTGTCCAAGGCGATGTGCCAGCGTCGCTGAAGAACCGTCGCGTGATCGCGTTGGATATGGGAGGACTGGTCGCCGGTACGAAATTCCGCGGTGAATTCGAAGAACGACTCAAAGCCGTCATCCGCGAAGTCAAAGACGCCGAAGGAGAAGTCATCCTCTTTATCGATGAACTGCACACCGTCATCGGTGCCGGGTCTGCCGAAGGCTCCAGCGATGCGGCCCAGCTGCTTAAGCCGGAACTGGCTCGCGGTCAGCTGCGCTGCATCGGTGCTACCACGCTCGATGAATACCGTAAGCACATCGAAAAAGATGCTGCATTGGAACGCCGATTCCAACCGGTCTATGTCGGTGAACCCAGCGTCGAAGACACGATCTCGATCCTCCGAGGTCTCAAACCCAGGTACGAAACACACCACGGTGTGAAGATCCGCGATGCGGCGCTTGTCGAAGCAGCCAAGCTATCGCATCGATACATCGCAGACCGATTCTTGCCCGACAAAGCCATCGATTTGGTCGACGAAGCCGCAGCGCGATTGGCCATGGAACGAGACAGCGTTCCAACCGAGATCGACTCCCTGCAACGTCGATTGCGCCAACTGGAACTGGCACAGCGCCAACTCAAAGATGAGACCGATGAGAGCACCGAAGAAGCCCTCGAAGCCATCGAAAACGAAATGGCCACGGTTCAAAAACAAGTCGCAAGCCTGCGAGAACAATGGGAAGCCGAAAAGCTTGGACTCTCCGATGTGAAGTCTGTTCGCAAGGCGCTCGATCAAGCCGAAGCAGACTTCCGAAACCTGGAAGTCGCCATCAAAGA
>JAGWZB010000121.1 GCA_018969045.1 Planctomycetota bacterium
AAAGCATCCGCCAAGCAAACAGCGAAATGTCCCCAAGGGTATTGATCCCCTGGATCACGACGCTCCCCCAAGCGTTGGCGACTTTGACAAAGCCCGCACTCAAACGCCCTAAAAGCGATTCTCGACTTGGATACGAAGAACTCCCCATATCGAACTCCATCGACCCTACCGCCTGGCAACTTGAGCTGACTTTGACGAATAGTCAAAGATTGACGCCTCCGTTGAGTTTTCAACCCCAGGTTTTGACTGCATTTGCTAATAAACCCCAAGTTTCTCCCGCTTTGGGCCGAAACCCTTCCCAGCGAGATTGCTTGACAAGCACCCAGGATCGCACGTAGCATTACTCCCATAGCCTTGCATTGATTGCGGGTTCCCCTCCCCATTACGTTCTGCCTTGCCACCCTCCCCCGGGCAGAAACTGTCCACTCGACCCAAGTTCGAGAAATTCCATGCGGCGTTTGAACCGGTCCAATTTGGTGAAATTATCTCAGGCTGCGCTGCTGGCTTGGATGTCCTTTGCCCAACCCTCGGAGGCGCTATCCCAGGATTTCCAACAAGGAAAAGAGATCTACCAGACCAAATGTGCTCAGTGCCATGGTTCGGCAGGACAGGGTGTCGCCGAGCATTTCCAAGACCCACTGACCGGGGACCTCTCGATCAAAGAACTCGCCAGCGTCATCCATGAGACGATGCCCGAAGGTGAACCAAAAAGCCTGACGCCAGATCAAGCCGCTTCGGTAGCGAGCTTCGTGCACCATGAGTTCTACTCCCCATACGCCCAGCTCCGAAACTCCCCGCCCAAAAAAGCGTTCAGTCGACTGACGGCTGATCAGTACAAACGCAGCGTCGCAGACCTGATGTCGGTCTGTATCGGACGAGCGCAACCCTGGACACAAGAGCGGGGCTTGCAACGCGTGATCGCTCAAGGCGAATGGAACAAGGACCGTAAAGAAGTTGAAAAGAAAGTCGATAGCCAACTCGTCTGGGAATGGACAGAACCTAAACCCATCCCTGAAGTCGACCACGAGCGATGGCAAATCCGCTGGTCAGGCACCCTACTTGCGCCAATCACTGGCACCTACGAGTTTATACTGGACTCGACGATCAACACCAAGTTCTTCCTCAACGATGAACGCAACCCTCTAATCGATGCAAGCGTCGTTTCCTACGAAAGCAGCACCAATTCGGCAACTATCCACCTTGTAGCAGGTCAAGTCTACCGATTTGTATTGGATGCTTCTAGGCACAAAGAGCCCAAACCGAAACTCAGTCTGACATGGAAGCCACCTTCGGGGATCCAAGGCCCCATCCCAGAAAGCTACCTTTCTGCTACCTGGGCCCCCGCATGCTTAACCGTCTCGACTCAATTTCCGCCGGATGATGCAAGTGTTGGCTACGAACGTGGAACGAGTATCTCCAAAGAGTGGTTCGAAGCACTCGTCTTTTCAGCGATCGAAGTTGGTAATCAACTTGCAAGCGATCCAAAACGCTGGATGCCCAAGGAAGCCAACGATCCAAACAATGTTGAACACATCAAGAAATGGTGCGCGCTCTGGGTTTCTTCTGCCCTTCGACGCCCCCTGAGCGATGAGGACAAGCTTCATTACATCGATGCCCATTTCGACAACGGCACCACTCTCGAAAACTCGATCAAGAAGGTCTGCATCCTCGCGTTGACTTCACCCGAGTTCCAATACCCTGCCACTACAGGAACAGACGACGAGAAAAACATCGCACGCTTGGCACTGGCCTTTTGGGACTCTCTACCCGATGCATGGATGATCGAAAAAGCAGCTAAACAAGAGGCACACACTCCAGAGCAATTGCGACCGATCATCGATCGGATGCTTCAAGACCCTCGATTCGAACGCAAACTTTTGCGATTCTATCTCGAATGGCTTGGTGTCCACTCTGGCAAAGATCTGAGCAAATCCAAAGAGCGTTTCGCCATGTTCGATCCTGCGATCGAATCGAGCTTGCGATTTAGCCTCGAATTGCAACTTGAGGATTTTACCAAGACAGATGCCGACCTTCGCGGACTCTTCAGTAGCGATTCTGTTTATCTCGACGGAAAACTATCAAGTCACTTCGGCGGTGGACTTGAGCCTGCTTCTCCGATGGTAAAAGTTTCCATGCCAGAGCAGCGGGCCGTGGGGGTTTTGTCGCATCCTTATCTGCAAGCCTATTACGCCTACCATGACAGCAGTTCACCAATCCACCGAGGAGTGTTTCTGGCAAAAAGAATCCTCGGTCGTACACTCCGTCCTCCGGTCGATGCCATCGTGCCGATATCCGAAGAAACAGCCCCGGGCCTGACTACCCGCGAACGAGTCGCCAAACAAACCTCAGGAGCCATGTGCCAGTCCTGCCATCGCATCATCAACCCCCTCGGATTCGTCTTTGAAAACTACGATGCGATAGGGCGATTCAGAACCGAAGAGTCCGGAAAACCGGTTGATGCAACCGGGTCCTACGTCACCAATTCGGGTGACCAAGTGGAATTTCGCAACTTAAAAGAACTCAGCAACTTCCTGGTTGACTCGCCGGAAGTCCACCAAGCGATCGTCAAGCAATTGTTCCAGTTCTTCAACAAACAACCCCTGGCTGCATACGGACTCGATCAACCCGAATTGCTCGCGAAATCCCTGCAAAACCATGGATTCAAAGTCCGACCTCTAATGCAAGACATCGGGCTTGTTATCTGCCGCCCCGAACCCCAAAGCCCACTAGCACAATCCAACAATCCACAAACTCCGTAGGTATAATGAGTCAGATCAAAAGCCAAGTAAAAGCTATCTTGGTCAACTCCCCTGGCCTACCTGCCTATTAAAACTCTCGAAAACTCAAGCTCCCACCAAACACCAACAATGAGCAACTACTACTCCCGACGAGAATTCGCCAAATCCCTAGGCATAGGCGCCGGTGCTTTGCCATTCCTGCTCAACTTAGGAAGCCTTGCAAACGCCGCCACAGAGACTCTCAAACAACGTTTGATCATTGTCTTTAGCCCTAACGGTGTGATCCCACCGAATTTTTGGCCCGATGAGGAAGGGGATCAATTCAACCTCAAACGAATCATGGCACCCCTGGAACCATTCAAGAGCAAACTCCTGACTCTCCATGGCGTCAGCGACAAAATCCGGGGTGATGGTGACAACCACATGAGAGGTATGGGATGCTTACTCACAGGCATCGAACTCTATCCGGGAAACATCCAAGGTGGATCGGATACACCGGCCGGCTGGGCTAGCGGTATCTCCATCGACCAGGAAATCAAAAACTACCTTCAATCCAAACCAGAAACCCAAACCCGATTCGGTTCTCTGGAGTTCGGTGTTGGAGTCCCAAGCCGCGCTGACACCTGGACCCGTATGGTCTACTCGGGCCCTAATCGTCCCGTCTCCCCACTCGACGACCCTCATGCAATGCTTAACAAACTCTACGGTCAACGAAAAGACCAAGAGAGTGTTCGTAGCATCCTGGACGATGTCCAAGCCGACCTAGCGAAACTTCGCTCAAAAGTTAGCCAGGAAGACCGACGATTGCTCGATGAACATGAAGCGCTCGTCAGGGAATTTGAAAAGCAATTGGCACCCTCGGCTGCCGACAACCATGTCGTGCCTACCCTCGATGCGAAACTCGAAGATAGCAATGACAATATCCCAACGCTCACCCGTCAGCAAATGGACCTGATGCTCCATGCGATTCAAGCCGACTTTGCCCGAATCTTCACCTTCCAATTCACCAATTCGGTTGGTCAAGCGAAAATGAGATGGCTGGGAATCGAAGAAGACCATCACGGCCTTTCCCATGAACCCGACTCGAACGAACAGGCCGTTGAGAAACTGACTAAAATCAATACATGGTACTGCGAGCAAATCGCTTACCTGGCCCAGAAGCTATCCGATACGCCCGAGCCCAACGGAAACGGTAGCATGCTCGACAACACCACCATCCTTTGGACCAACGAACTTGGAAAAGGCAATTCGCATACCCTCGAAAACATTCCTTTTGTTCTCATCGGCGGTGGACTCGGCTTCCGAATGGGCAGATCGCTTAAATTCAAGAGCACTCCCCATAACCGTTTGCTCTTGAGCCTTGCTCACGGTTTCGGGCACCAAATCACTCGATTCGGCAACGAGAACTACTGCGGCGATGGCCCGCTGTCGTTAACCTAAGCCAAACAGGGACGATCATGCCCGCTCTTGTCGTCGTATCTGGACCTAAAATAGGAACCCGTTTCCTACTGACTGGGGCAACGCAGAGAATCGGCAGGGATTCGCGGTGTGACATCCATCTCGATGATACCGAGACATCTCGCAAACATGCTCAAATCGATCTAGTCGACAACGAATATGTGATCAACGATCTTAAGAGTAGCAACGGCACTCTGGTCAATGGTCACTTGATCGATTCAAAAAAACTGCGAGATGGCGATCGAATTCAAATCGGCAAGTATGTCTTCGTGTTTCGACTCAAGGAAACCCAACCCAATTCCGCCGATAAAGACTATCTCAAAAGCAGCGTGTCGATCGTCTCGGACGATGCCCTTGAAAGCTCACAAATCATCAGCCGCGCCGATCTGAGCGACCCTGTAGGTGAAACCGAATTCTTTGATCCAGAAGTTGCTAACCCACTTTCGGTTACCAAATCCCACTGGGAAATCATGTACCGAACGAGTCTTGCCGTCAGCCGCACACTGGATATCAATCGTTTGCTCGAACAAATCGTCGACCTGATCTTTCAATGGGTCCAATGCGATCACGCTTGTGTCATGCTGACCGACATAAGCACTGGCGAGCTGAATCCTGTCTATCGAAAAAATCGCAGGCCACAATCCAACCATCAGATCACCATCAGCAAAACGATCCTCGACTACGTCTTGAAAAAAGAGGAAGGAGTGATGACCAGCGATGCTAAAGACGACCGACGATGGACCTCCAGCGCCAGCATCGAAGCCAGTGGGGTCTGCGAAGCTATCTGCGTTCCAATGAGAGGCAGATACGGTGTCGTCGGTGTCCTCTACATCGATACGATTGTCAACGCGGACCGCGAATCCAAATCCACTGGTCTGAACGTTTTCAACGAAGAACACCTCAAAATGATGGTCACCATCGGCCATCAAGCCGCATTGGCCATCGAAGACACCAACTTCTACCAAAGTACCCTGCAAGCCGAGAAACTTGCTGCCGTCGGCCAAACCATCGCGAACCTATCTCACCATGTCAAGAACATCCTCCAAGGGCTCAAAGGAGGTGGCTACATGATCAACGAAGGTCTGAAAAAAGAGGACCTCAGACCGGTGCGTACCGGCTGGGAAATCTGCCAAAAAACACACGCCCGAATCGAGTCGATGGTCCTCGATATGCTCACGATGAGCAAACAAAGGGAACCCAAACGGGAATCTACAGACCTTGTCCAACTCATTCATGATGTTATCACCATCGCAAACGTTTCTGCCCAAGACGCAAAAGTCCAGCTTGACTGGATCCCTCCACAGACGCATAAGCCCATCTTCGTGGATCCCGAAGGAATCCACCGGGCTATCCTAAACCTTGTCCTCAATGCCATCGATGCCACCGGCGGAAGACCAGACGCTCAAGTCTCCTTGGATCTCCTACAAGACAACCACTCGACCCAGATCAAAATTCAAGACAACGGGATTGGCATTCCAAAATCACAACTCAAATCCATCTTCTCGCTGTTCGAGTCCACCAAGGGAAATCGAGGCACAGGGCTAGGACTTCCGGTAAGCCAAAAAGTCATCCAAGAGCATGGCGGCGATATCTCCGTAGTCAGCGTCGTGGACCAAGGCACCACCTTCACAATCCACCTAAACCATCAAGGAACCGACTAACTCCCCTGCTCTCTTCTCTGGGCCTCATCGCCTCTGTGGTTCAAACTTCTCTCCGTATGCAAAACTCTCTCAGTATGCAATCGAGCAAGGTTGGCTATTGGGCGATATCAGGTGCGTAGTATTGAATCACCTTCTCAATCGCTAGCTCACATACTCTGCAAAATCGGAATGGATCAAGTCCGTCTCCCATCGCACAATTTCGGGACGGTCGATACATCCCTGTCTTTAAATAACCGCCGCCCTCATAAGCTCCGACCAACAATCGCCGATCCTGTCGATCGTCCTTATACTCTCTGGGTGTCGGCATTGGGACTCCCTGAGCGAGCAACCCCTTCCACTTGATCTTCTCGGGATCCAACTCCCTTGTGATGTTGGGTTCGACCGGTTCGATGCCCTCTGGATAAATGTCGCTATAAGTCACCGAGCCGATGTATTCGTCGGCAAGATAAGCGATCGAATGGGCAAACTCATGCAGGAACACCGCTTCGCTTCTGGGATCATCGACGGTCGATACACAGTAATCCAAACAGATCGCACCACCTCCGTACCTTTTGGAATTCACCAGGACCACGACGGTGTCATAAGCGACCTGGGCCGCGTATTCTTTAAGTCGATGCCCCTGGTCGGTCAACAGATATCGATCGATATCCAGGGTGTTAAACGATGCACCAAGTATTGTATTTCGGTAACGCCTCTGGTCTGGCTCATCCACCCCCGACTCAGTAGAAGCTTTAAAAACTGCCGATACGTTGAACTTGGACCGATGCCTGCGAAACGGCTCATGTTCAAACATATATTGAGTCATCCGCTGAGCGTCGCTTTGAAATTTCTCTTTCTCGCTTTCTGCATACCCCTCGGCTAGGAACACGACATCCAATCGCTCCGACGGCTCTCCGGTTCTTTGCAATTCGAAAACAGCATCACCAAAATCGATCGATTCGCGACGGATATTTTTGTCCGACGGCTTGAGCGACTCCGACCAAATCGTCTCCCAGGTGTTATCCTTCTGACGCGCGAGGAACTCGATCCGGAATCTCGATTTAGGCTTGGGGATTCGCACCGACACTGGAAAGGTTTTCAGTCGCCCTTGCGCTGCCGGTGGTGTCGTTGCATACTCGCTGTATAGCGTATCGAAACCAAACGAGTAGATGAGCTTCTCGGTGGCTTGATCGTACACTCGAACCGCATTCTTCCCATAAGCAAACGGAAAGACCAAATGGTTGCGAGGTCCAGGCCAGGTGGGCTCTTGAACCACTTGTCCAGGCACCACCTTGAGCTCGGTCTTATTACCGACGAGGAACAGTTCAAAACGCAAAGACTCCTTCTGGAAATAGTCCTCGTAATCGATCGACTCTTGGCTAAAGCAAGGCAACCCTAGTGCCAAAAGGATGTGCATGACTAGCCAACAGTAATTTGCGCGAATCTGCATCGTTTCTCCAATTCCCACGCAACGGTTTTGATTCAAGGAAAATCGGTGTCGTCCTTGAACTCTCCCAACAGAATTTTTTTGAAAACTCGGTCATCGATCGATTTTGGTATCGCCCTTGTAGACCCATCTCCAAATACGACGTGAATGAAATTGTCATGACTGGAGGAACCGATATTTCGGGATCGCCATGGCTCCTTCCGCTCGATTCTGGTTTTTGGTTGCAAGCTCCACCCAAGCCCATCTACGTCCGCATCGCGAGGCTCCGTCCAAAACACATTGGCCGAGCAGGACTCGATCAGCAGGATTCGATTCGAATCGGTCATCTTGCGATCCTTGTCATAGACCAATTTCGGATTTCCAGGTTTTTGATTGGTGTTCTGTAGCATCACGTACGACGTGAAACGACCACCTTCGGGATTCATTAGATCCGGCTCGCTAGGACAACTAAACACGGAGATCTTTTTCTGCGCTATCCTCCAATTCGAATCATCGTCCCAGTCTTTTTTAGGATCATACTCCTTAAAAAGATCCGCTTGTTCGATGTAGGGTAATATTTTTACACGCCAACTTACATCCGGTCCACCTTCTATGACTGGTCCATTGTGCGGTGGTGGTTTTTTAAGACTCAAGCTCTGTCCGTCGGCCTGCAAAAGCGCTAAACCAAGCGTTTTGATGTTGATCCCACAAGCCATGCGCCTCGCTGCTTCTCGCGCAGTAGGGACCGTTGGCAAAAGCAGACCAATTAATAGACCAAGCAAAAACAGGGTCGAAAGGACCCTCAATGCATAAGTTCCCCTTGTCGATGCTTTGAATCTCCAGCTGACCATGACAAAGCTGATCGCTAAAACCACAAAGCATAATCCCGCGTACCCTCTTACAAAGACCAGTTGATGACTTGGTAGTATCGACTCAGCATACGAACTGGCAAATGGCAGACCAAGCATCGCAAGCAGCAGAAAGGCCAAATCAAGCCAACCCGAGGGCGACTTTCTTTTGACATACAAAACAACAAATGGGCTGATGGCAATCGCCAGCAGCAACAAGTGCAAACCGATATCGATCAAGAATCGATTCTGCTCCAAAAACGAGTTCGACCATGCTGGAGTTGGTACTCGGATGTTTTTGTTATTCAACTTAGGAACCTTCACTACAATCCATAGTCGACGACAATTCCATCTGCGATTAGTCTACCATGACCTCGGACCAACGAAATCGGTTCTTCAGGAAAGTTTGCGTTGAACACATACGGCCTTTGGGCTAATGACTTCATGCTTGTACTCACTGAATTGGTGAACGCAAATACACAATGACACGCGCGGCTAATCTTTGGGGCCAACGATGATTACATAGGGAAACACTTCGGGGATATGCGAATCCCACACGCCGTGGGGGCTGAGTGCCCACCCTCCAGAATCATTCGGGTTGTTGGGCTCTTTGGTTTGATTGAACCTCGAAAAATCGATCCGCCAAAGATCTCCGACTTTAGGAGGCAAGTCGCGAGGCTTTGACAAGTCGAGCATCGCAAGTTCCTTCCAAGGTACCGCGACTTCGACACTCCAGCCTCGATCCTTATCCGAAGCGTCATTGAGGGTGCCATCGATGTCAACAGCCGATCGGATCGAGGAAAAGTCCCAATCGAGGAAGGCCCAACGAAGTCCCCTTGGATGCTTGGTAAACCCTACCCCATTAAACTCTTGCGATTGTACGCCGGGCTTGGCTCTGTCGAACGAAGGCAACTTCGATATCCCCGATTTCTCATAAGCCGACTGCCACACGAAGAGCCCGTCATAGACGGTTCCATGCGCGTTGATCTCGAACTCGTAGTATCCGTCTTGGCCAGCAATAAAAAACTCGACGTCGTTGTCCTGATAGATCGGATCGTCTTCCTTCGTGAACTTAGCCACTACATTGGGTTCCTCGATCTGGTAGCCAATGTACAAATGCTTTTCGTCCCACAGAAGTGAGACGGTAGTCCTCAGATAAGACGGTTTGCCGGTAATCAAATCGACGAAACTCTCTGAGGCTGGAGATTTTGTCCAAGCTTTCTCGTCGAGTTTTCCGTCGATGACGATAGGCTGGCTTATGTGATATGCCTTGATTTTGCGAACTTCAGACTCCTTGATCGGAGGAAAACTCGATGGGTCCTGAGCTGGCATCATGGATGATAGAGAAACCCAAAGTATGCAAGCAACCACGCTGGGTACATTACTTGTCTTGATCGATGGCATCGCAACCACGTCCTTTGTTGGCTTGAAAACGCTCTGCTGTTGGTGTTTCTTGCTCGAGCTGGCATCCATGCGACAAACTAGTTTGCTGGTTGCAGAGTCGAGAAGCACATACTGCTCCATTGTATCTTTCTTCATCGAGCAATAACACACTCTTAACACCCGGAATTGGATCTTTCAGGGATAGTTCAGTTTGCGCTAAGCTCTGATGAAGTGCCCATCGCAAGCATGTTCAAAGCAGAGCTAGTCAGTACAACCTCCCGAATGTCATTGGTGCCGGGCTCAGTCCCGATTTTTCTCCCTACGATCGGAGTGGTTGGTTATGGTCAAACGACTCAGGAACGGATCGAGCTTTAGACCAAAGCTCAAGTCCTACGGTTTTACTCTTGTGGAATTGTTGGTGGTTATCGCGATCATCGGAATCCTGGTTGGACTGCTTCTACCAGCAGTTCAAGCGGCCCGCGAAGCGGCAAGGCGGATGTCTTGCTCAAGCAACGTTAGGCAGATTGGGCTTGCCTTCATGAACCACGAGTCTTCTTACAAGTATTTGCCGCAAGGCCCCTACGACGGCGATCCAAGTCTTCCGGGTATGGTGTACAACGAGCCGGTCGGAGCTTACGAAAGCGGTACGACCTGTTGCAATGCAGCGTCTCCCAAAGGCTGGAGTCACTGGTTTAAAATCCTACCTTTCATTGAAGGCCAAACGGTTTATAATCTAGCGAACTTTAGCCTTCCACCAATCCACTCAGGCCGCCCGGCTAATTACAACGGCGAAGACGATGTAGCTCGCGCTCTGATCCCAATCTACTATTGCCCATCCCGCAGGGGACCGTCGGCTTATGGCTCGGGGCTGTTTGGACGCTGCGACTACGCCGGTAACGCCGGTTTTTACCAAGGCGAACAGCACGAGAACTGGGGTGATATTCCCGCTGCTCCTCTTGGGATGGAGCCAAGGCGAAATGAAAGAACTCCTGAGAATTTTGGCAACACCGTCGGCCGTCGCGGAGTGATCGTTTGGTCAGCTCAGGGAGCCAAGCGTCGTCTTCAAGACATTACCGATGGTACATCCAACTCGATCATGGCTGCCGAAAAGTGTTTACCGCACAAGCGATTTGGAAACGACGGTGGTGACAATGAACGCTGGAACAACGCAGGCTGGGACGAATGCGTTCTAAGATGGCACTTCCCACCCAAATCCGACTTTGACAAAACAGCCATTGTTGAAGGAACCCTGACCGATCCAACAGGAACCGGAACTGTATGGCGCAGGTACTTTGGTTCCAGCCATGCTGGCGGTCTGAACGCGACGTTTGCTGATGGGTCCGTTCGATTTGCTTCGTTCAATGTGGACCCTTACGTTTGGATGTACCAATGCGTCATTGATGACGGTCAAGTGATCAAGTCTGAGGACTAAGGAATTTAGTAGTTTGCAGGACCGATCTAGGTTTAATTAACTTGGATCGGTCCTTTTTTCAGCGGTATCATCAATTTTCGCTTCACCATCGAACTTGCAAAAAATGAAAACAAACAAATTGGTTCCGCTCATTCTGATCATTACCCTAAGCGTCTTGCTTGCAGGATGTTCCAATGGAGGTGCTCCGATTCTTCCTAAGGGAGAGCTAACTCCCGAGCAACTTGAAAAGATCAAGAAGGAAGACCGCGCGATCGAACAAGAAGAAAGTCAAGGAAGCATCAAGAACTGAGCGATTCAGAAACTGGAAAGCATCCGATGGTAACAAGCTTTTTTCGTCAATCGACGTCTGACACCTGGGTGGTATGCCTTGTCTTTACAACAGCTCTTATCGGCGGTTGTGGTACATCCAACAAACCGATCCTAGCTCCGAAAGTTCAGAATGCCAGCAACCAGTCGGACGAAGTGCGACCAATGGTTGTCCACCCTGAATACGCGAATTGGAGTCGTTTTCCAGTGGGTGCGCAAGTGGTCAGATACCGAGTGGTCTCGAATGAGAAAGGAAAGGTTGAGGTCACTTCAACCATCAAGCTTGAGCAAAAGACCGACCGGTTCATCGAGATCGTTTCACAAGTCAACGTGAAGCGATCTGGTGAAGACCCACAGGAGAATCCGCCTGAACGGACCGAGTTTCCGTCCGAGTTTAAGTTGCCTGCTGGGTTATCTGAGGACTTCTTTCAGCTTCCAAGCAGTAAAGCCAAGATGGTTGGAGAAGAGGAACTTCAGGTGCACGGTAGAAGCGTCCAAGCTAAGGTCTACGAGTGGACCGAGAGCAACGAGACTGGTCCTATGGCAGTCAAGTTATGGCGGAGCGATCAAGTGCCTGGACGCATCGTGCGTCAAGAGATGCTTATCGAATCGAGTCAAACCAAAACGGTGGAAGAACTGCTCGAAGTCAAGTGGGAATAACCAGGAACATTTTCCTGGCTCCTGGCTCGCTTCGTGCCTGATATCCTCAAATCGGTCGCTCATTGGAGTTCATTTTCAGCAGCTTGGCGACGAATGACTTTATGTAGCACTTTCTCATTGATCGACTTTGATATCGATCGAGTGGAAGCGTCTCCTAAAACGACTTGAACAACTCTGGAGTGACTTCAAGAGCCGACGTTTTTAGATCGCTATGGCTCTTTTTCTGCCCTCCGATTTGCGGGTTTGAAACTCCATCGGAGCGTATCGGCATCCGCATCCCGAAGTTCGCTGCCAAGAACATTCCAACTGCAGGACTCGATCCGTAGATTCGATTTGCATCAAGCAGTTTTCGATTTTGATCGTAGACCAAAAGGCAACAGCCTCAGGTGCCTGGCACCCAAGTTCGCAGTCGAGTGCCTGGCACCCACCAGCCTCAGGTGCCTGGCACTTCAAATAGGCACCCGCCTCAGGTGCCTGGCACCTCAAATTAGGACCTCTCCGCAGATGAGTGCCTGGCACCCACGACGCCTAGCAACCACGACGCAGACGAGTGCCTGGCACCGAAGGTACGGATCACTTGGTAACTGAAGTGGACCCATTTTTTGTCAGTTTTTTCCATTCGTTTGACCAGACGTGTCACTCGAGTGGTTGAAACTTCCAATCGCCCCTGCGTTACCCAGGATGTCCAATTCGATGTTTACCGGGAGTTGCCTCAACTCCAAATCCATATTCACACACAGGATCGA
>JAGWZB010000554.1 GCA_018969045.1 Planctomycetota bacterium
CAACGATTGAGTAACCTGTGCGCCACCCATTGCGGGTTCGGGTTCCCTCAGGTAGATCCATGCAGCTAGTCCCATCGTTGATAGGGCCAGCAGGGCGATTCCAAAACCCATGGCAAACGATAGGTCTTTATCTGATGGCTGTGGATCTTCGGGGGTCGTTAGAGCCAGTTCTGGGACAATGATGATTTCTTTGCATTCAGGGCAGCGAATCTGCGCGCCGGCCAAGTCCTGGTCTACGAGCAATGAGTTTGAGCAGGTACAAAGCACTTTGATTTGCATCATCGACCCCTTATGCTCTGCAGCTTGAACGCGACAAATGCTTGGTGGTCGCCATGGCTGGTGATTGACACAATGACCTCAACGCTGCTTGGTTGGTAGAGCCTAGGGACTTTCCAAACGAGTATGCCGCTGGGTGAAATCTCCATTCCATTTGGACCGCTCAGAAGGCGGTAGCCGATATTGGGACGCTTGGTCTCTACTTGAATTTTTGCTTGATAGATCTCCCCTGGAGTAAACTTGGTTTTCTTTGGCGCTGTAGCGACCAAATAATCGGCGGCAGTTTTCGCAAGTTCTGCTTGCAAATCGAAGGGGTGCAGTAGGACCCTATCATCGGACATTGGGATTGAGACTAAGATTCCGGCTTCGATATCTAGAAACAAGCGTTTATCTAAGTTAGGTCCGGGAAATCTACCGCTGGGAGTCGTTGCCTCAAGAGACGTTGGAGGCAAGCTAGCCAAGGGAGCTTCGGCACCGAGCATACGCACCATTCCACGGGTGGGATGATGATTGGGTTGATAATAACCAGGATGTTTCTCGGGCAGTGACAAATAGATGTTTGGGTGAGATGACGGGAAGAGTACCCCAAACCGCCCGTTTGTGGATTCGGTTCCCGTTAGTGATTGGTTCAAGACACCTCCGGATCCCGTCAGTATATTCCTCCCGTCGGCCATGGGTACAACATGTCCCCATGAGTTATGTTCGTAGCGGGGTGTTAATCGCCTATCGATAAGCGTCGCGACTAGGACACCGGTAGGCGAACCGCCGAATCCCCAAGCGCCGAAGACTTTACCATTTGCCGATGCGCGTATTGATGGACCGCTGCCTGTTGCGTTGACTCCCCGGATCTTGTCGGCCGCAGATTGCACGTCGATTTCGTAAGGAATCGATTTGAGCTTTATGGGGTCCACCAGCACCCATTCGGAATAATTGAAGTTGTCTTTCCGGGTCGAAACAATCGCTAACAACGGCCCCTCGGATGCTTCGCCTGCGCATAGCGCAAGTACTCTGCCCTCGAAGGGGACAGCTGCGGAGGCTTCGATCTCAAAGGATTCCAGAGAGTATCGATTCAAGTTGTTTTTGACAGGGTCCCACACAAAGAAGTGATTTAGGGTACCGGCCACGAGTGATTCCTGGCTGGGAAGAGGCAATATTTTTACGATTTCAGCGCGATCCAGATCGATGATTGCAATCCCTGGAAGTTTGTTCATCGATACAAGAAGGAATCGGCCAGCGCCAGCCCTTGCCATGTCGGTCATGGAATTGGGAAGAGAGATCGATTTTTCAGTCTGGGAGTATTTGGGGCGACTGGGGGCCTCTGGAAGAGTGAGGTTGACATCGAGAGTATGGAGGGATTTGTCTGAATCCGCGTCGGATGCATAGACCGAATCGACTTGGCCGTAAACCTTTGCTGCACGGATCCTGTTTTCATCGATGATGTCTTGCAAAATGATTTTGCCTTTGCTTTTGATCACAAAATTGAATCGGAATTGCTCCTGCTGGCCTTTCTCGAATTGAGCAAATTTGACTTTGGATAATGGAACACTTATCTGGGTGTCTGCGATATTGACGTTGAGCGATCCCAGCAAGGACGAGTCTACCGCCAAGGAGTTACCGTCTTGAAATAGGATCGAGGACGTTTTGGCATTCTCTGATTGACGTATTGATGAGATGGTCGAGAGCCAAAACTCTTTGTCGTTGATTTTGATAAGGCTGTTGAAAGT
>JAGWZB010000122.1 GCA_018969045.1 Planctomycetota bacterium
GGCTCGATATGCGGAAACATATCCGCAGGCTCCCTCGGATCTTTCACGTCAATTGGTTCCGGAAAGACCCCCAAGGCAAATTCCTATGGCCCGGTTTCCGCGAGAACTTGCGAGTCCTCGAATGGATCGTCAAACGCTGCCAAGGCAGAATCCCCGGCCATGAAACACCCATCGGATGGACTCCCGATTGGGAAGACTTCTGCGTCAACGGACTAGAAGGCTTCAGCGAACCCCAATTCGATGCTGCGATGGAGTTCAAACGGGAGGATTTTTTAGCCGAAATCACCAGCCAAAATCAGTTCTTCCTGAAGCTCTATCACTCCATGCCCAAAGAGCTCCTGTGCCAGCACGAGCTCCTGATGGCAAGAATGGCATAAGTAGGCTTAATGGTTTTTTCCCGCTTTTAACGCTCGCGAGATTGACATTCGGGACTTGTGCCGCCTACCATGTACCCGTTCCAGTCCGTCATGCCTGCCTAGGTGTAGCGCTGGATTGTGATTTGCGTAACCCGTTTGTTGTTCACTATCCATTTGGAGAGTCTGCGCTATGAAGAATCTTTTTGCTGCGGCCATCGCCGCCCTGTTTGCTTTCTCGGCCGTTTCCGCTTACGCCGAGAAGATCGATTTCAGCAAAGTCAAGTGCATGGTTTCTGGCGCTGCTGCCAAGGAAGCCAAGTCCAGCACATGGAAAGACGGAAACGTCTATTTCTGCTGCGATAACTGCAAAGGCAAGTTCGATGCCGACAAGAAGGCCATGGCTGCCAAAGCCAACCATCAGTTGATCGCAACCGGTCAGGTCACCCAGAAGGCCTGCCCATTCTCCGGCGGTGAAATCAAAGCCGACAAGACCGTTGAATTCAAGGGAGCCAAGGTCGCTTTCTGCTGCGATAATTGCAAGGGCAAGGCAGAGAAGATGAGCGATGACGACAAGGTTGCTAAGCTCTTTGGCGAAGAAGCTTTCGAAAAGGCCAAGTTCGCTAAGGCCAAGTAGTTCGATAGCACAGTGAGTCGATAGACTATAAGCTATCAAATCGAAAACGAGTCAGCGGCTCTGGTGCGTTATGCGTCGGAGCCGTTTTTTATTCCCTTTCGGCGCTGCTTGCAAAACATCTTGAAACTATAATCGGCCCTTCTGCTTTTGGACTCTCTGAGCATTGAGCCCGAGGATCGAGCCCAAGGATCCAGTCCAGTAAGCGCAACGAAAACGAACTCCCATAGAAAAAACCGTGGCTGACTCACCTCCTGAACTACCAAGCGTTTTGCCTAAGCCGCAGGTCTTCCGAGAGACCGTCGAAAGCCTTGCCGTCGCTTTCATCCTGGCGCTTCTGTTTAAATCCTTCGTCGCCGATGCGTTCATCATCCCCACCGGCTCGATGGCACCTACCTTGATGGGGGCTCACAAGGATATCCAATGTGAGCACTGCGGCTATCAATACCAAAGTGGAGCAAGCGAGGAGTTCGACAACAACACCGGTGCTCGAAAGAACGTCGATGTCACTGAAACGGTTTGCCCGATTTGTCGCAAAATCGAAAATATCGATATCGATAAATCCGCCAATCATGCCACGTTTTATGGAGATCGAATCCTGGTCAGCAAGCTTGCTTATGCTCTTGGGGACCCCAAGCGTTGGCAGGTCATCGTCTTTAAGTTCATCGAAGTCGCCCGTCAAAACTACATCAAACGATGCGTCGGACTGCCCGGGGAGACGCTTAAGATTTGGCATGGGGATATCTATGTCAAGGATCCAAAAGATCCGGCTGGATTATCGTTGCTAGAGTCCCACGAAGGTTATCGGATCGCTCGCAAACCCGCATCGGTCGTTCTGGCAACGCTCCAAGACGTCGCCGATACCAAGCATCTCTCGGAGGCGTTTGGTAGCGGCACAGTTCCCGACCCTTGGCAAGATGAGTCCAAGCAGGCCAGTCCAAAGTGGCAAACAACGATCAAGCCTATCGAGGGGAATCGGACTCTCAAATACACATGGAGCGCTTCGGTCACAGATGTTCCCAAAGATTCCGTTTCCATGCTTCGGTTCCGTCATCGCGTCGTGGATAACAACACTGAGCAACCCAAATCGCCAGATGATTTTCGATTCATCACCGACTTTACGGCTTACAATCACAACGTCTCTACAAGCTACGATCCTATTTCGAAAAGGTACTCTCGCGATAGCGATATGGAAACCGATGGTTCCAATTGGGTCGGGGATATCGCAGGCCAGTGGCAAGTCTCGACCACCAAGGGAACCCAAGGACTCGAGCTGTTGCTGGTCGAAGGTGGAGTCGAGTTTCTTTGTAGGATTGATTTGAGCAGCGGCAAGGCGACTGCGACAGCAGTGCTTGATGGCAAATCGGTGTCGGTCTTCGAATCCTCCAATGGCGTTGTTGAGCAGCTCCAGGCTGACACCCCCTTGCGCTCTGGATCGACTCATCGTATCCGTTACGCAAACGTCGATGATGCGTTGCGACTGTGGATCGACGACAAGCTGATCCCTTGGGGGATCGAAGGGGGGTATAGCATTCTTGCTGCTAACCCAGACTATCGTCACTTGCCTCGTCACACTCCGGAAAACCCCCTCGATGCGGCCCCGCTTGGGATCGGGATTCGAGGTGGCAGCGGCAGCATCCAGCGAGCTCAAGTCTTACGCGATATTTTTTACACGGCATCCTTGCCGCTTTTTCCATCGACAAGACGATTCGATGAACCGGTCAATGTCAGGTATAGCAAAGACCCGTTTCGTTTGGCTCAAGGCACCAACCAAGAGGGGTACTCGACCGATGGTTTGGTCTTCCAGCTGGGCCAAGGAGATTACTTTCCGATGGGGGACAACACTCAAGCGTCCTCGGATGCTCGGATGTGGAATGCCCGAAGCCAACCTGGCAATCCGATGCCAGGGCAGCCGGGACGTTTGATGATCGGGCGGGCCGTGATGGTCTTTTGGCCGCACTCATGGTATCTACCAAAAATCCCCTTGATCAACAAATTTCCCTTCATTCCCAACTTCCAACGTATCGGACTGATCCGTTAAACCCCAGGAACGATCACGAACATGGATGTTCTACGCGTCGAAAAACTTGAAAAGACTTATGGAAAGCGCAAGGTGGTCAAAGAGGTCTCCTTGCGGGTCGGCCCCGGCGAGATCGTCGGTCTGCTAGGCCCCAACGGGGCGGGGAAATCGACCTCTTTTCGCATGACCTGCGGCTTGGTTCAACCCGATGCCGGGAAAGTTTTTTTAGGCAAGGACGAGGTGACCCATTGGCCGATGTTTCTGCGAGCTCGGGACGGAGGCATGGGGTATCTGGCTCAGGAGCCGAGTGTCTTTAAGAAGTTAACCGTCGAGCAGAACATCTCTGCCATCCTCGAGATGCTCGGCCAATCTTGGCGGGATCGCACCAAACGAACTCAAGAACTGCTTGAACTGCTCAACATCACCCACATCCGACACTCCAAGGCCGCCGTCCTGTCTGGGGGCGAACGACGCAGATTGGAAATCGCAAGATGTCTGGTCTCCAATCCCAAGATCATCATGCTCGACGAACCTTATGCAGGCGTCGATCCGGTCACCGTTCAATCGATGCGGCCGATCATTCATCAATTGCAAGCTGCTGGGATTTCGATCTTGATCACCGATCACGACGCCCAAGAGATTCTCAAGAGCGTCAATCGCTGTTATGTTATCGATGAAGGCCGGGTGTTCTGCGAGGGGGACCCCAGCACCGTGCGTCGCGATCCCCAGGTACGAAAAAAGTACCTCGGGGAACTTGCTGACATCGACCCTGCGGACTGGGTTTCCAAGCGAGTCGACGCTCCCAGCGATCCCAGAGAAACAGTGCCTGCACCCAAGAAATCACTCTTTGAACGCTTTAATCCACGCCGACGTGACAACTAAATCGGAAACACCTTTGTGTCGCAATCAGAGCAATCCTCCCGTGCCAAACGTTTGGAGCGAGCCTCGTTTCGATTTGTAATCCTCTTGATTGCTCTTATGCCCCTGATCCTCTGGGGGGCGTCGAAGATCCAAATCGGATCCGCATCGGCACACGCTTGGCTCCCCGAAGGCCGTATCGAGCGAACACGCTATGATTGGTTTACCGACCAATTCGGCTCCGACCAGTACTTGGTGGTCTCTTGGGAAGGTTGCTCGGTGTCGGATCCTAGGCTCGTTGCACTTGCCCAAACGATCCGAGGACTGGATTCCAAAACAGAGCCTTTGGTCGATTCGCTTCAGACTTCCAAGGACATTCTTGATCGTCTGGTCGAGCCTCCGCTGTCGCTTTCTACGACACTGGCTCGCAGCAGGCTCGAAGGATCCTTTCTAGGGAAAGATGGTACAGCAGCGATCTTCGTTCGATTCAGTCCCGAGGGGATCGCTTCGCAAAGGAAATCGATCCAACTGGTGCAAAGTGCTGCCCAGCAAGTCGATGGACTTCAAAGCGATCAACTGCAAATGGTCGGCAGTATTTACGAGGGGTATGCAGTCGACGAAGCTGCCGAGAAGAGCCTCAAGAAATTGGTTCTCCCATCAAGTCTCATGGGTGTTCTTCTGGCCTGGATCTGCCTTCGTAGCGTTCGAGGTGCGATTACGGTACTGCTGATCGCCGGTGTCGGTCAATTGATTGCCGTCGCCGTGGTGGCTTCGACGGGTGGCCAGTTCAGTGCCGTTTTGATCGTCTTACCCACGTTGGTCTTCATGCTGACGCTCTCGGCGGCCGTGCATTTTATGAACTACTATGGGGACGTTGCTTATTCGCACCGTGAACACTTGGGTTCCCGCGCGATCCTCTTGGGATTAAAACCAAGCGCGCTGGCTACGTTGACCACATCGCTTGGGATGATCGCTCTGGCAACCAGCCAGCTCTCCCCGGTCAGAACCTTTGGGCTCTATTCGGCGTCGTGTTTGTGCCTTGCCGCCCTCGTTTTATTCCTTGCTTTCCCGACCATCTCCGATTGGCTTTGCAAGAAAAGATACATCGCTCATCAAAGGTTGGAATTCGATCAGGATTCGGCTCGCAGCAGTGCAGGGGATTCCTCGCCGCCGGTAGCTCCCTGGGCCCGCGCTTATGCGGCTTGGGTCCAATCGAATTACGCAGCCATTTGCATCGTAGGGTTTACACTCCTTGCGGTTAGTTTCTATGGGCTATGGCACTTGAAGTCATCGACCAAATTCGATGACATGTTTCCCAAGAACAGCCCCACCAGGGAATCGATGGCTTGGATCGAAGAGCACCTTGGTCCGATCGCCTCGGTGGAGGTATTGATCAAATTTCCAAAGCCCACCGATTTAGAGCCCTTTGACCAGCTCGTTTGGGTTGATCGTCTCACGCAGAAGCTTCGCGAGAATCCCGACATCGGCGGGGTCGCAAGCGCCGTGACCTTCTTGCCAAAATTACCAAGCGGAGGGCGGGTTCGCGATGTCTCCAAACGGGCTCTGATGCGCACGGCCGTGGCCAAACAATTCCGACAGCTTGTCGAGCAAGGGCTGGTGAGCGAGAGCTCCGATTCGACCGCCTGGCGGATCACCGCCAAAGTCTCCGCGTTATCGAAACTCAACTACGGAGAATTGACCCAGAGAGTCCGAGAGACTGTCGAGCCCATCGAAGCTCAAGAACATGCCTTCGAGACGATTTACACAGGCCTCTCTCCGGTCATGCATGACACTCAGTTGGCCTTATTAGACGATCTTGGATCCAGCTTTACGACGGCGTTTCTACTGATCACCCCGGTGATGATGCTGATCGCTAAGGGGATACGAGCGGGCCTTCTGATCATGGTCCCCAATATTCTCCCGGAAACGCTTGTCTTTGGCATGATGGCTTGGTTTGGTTACTCGATCGATATCGCAGGGATTCTCACGGCCAGTGTCGCGATGGGAATCGCAGTCAACGATACGCTTCACTTTGTCAATTGGTATAGTCATCGACTCACGCTTGGAGATACGCGAGAACAAGCGATCGCCGATGCGTTTTCCAATTGCGGAAAAGCCATGATCCATACGATGCTCATCAGTTGCTGTTCGATGTTGCCGTTTCTGCTTGCCCAGTTCAATCCCACCCGGCAATTTGCAACCTTG
Organism: Planctomycetota bacterium; assembly: GCA_018969045.1. Taxonomy (GTDB): domain Bacteria; phylum Planctomycetota; class Planctomycetia; order Pirellulales; family Pirellulaceae; genus JBKCUI01. The sequence continues at coordinate 6,071 of JAGWZB010000122.1, forward strand.
ATGATCGCGATGATGAGCAGCTCGATCCTTGGAGATCTGTTGCTATTGCCGGCGCTGCTTTTGAGCCCCTTGGGTCGAACCAAACAGACGATTCAAATCGAATCTACTTCTTGATCTTTTCGCCGATGACGAGTTCTTCGCCAGGTTTCAGTTCACCTTCGATCAATTCGGTATAACGGTTATCGGAGATCCCAATCTTGACCTTTTTGGCTCGCAGGAATTTTCCATCATCGACCCAGACGTGACGAAAGCTCAAGGCTCGGCTGTTGTCGGCTTTCTCATCGGCCGAAACCGTCTTGGGCGAATCCGCGAATTCTTTCTGGTCTTCAAATCCATCGAGAATCTTGCGATCATCCGGGTGTACTTTTTCGCGATTGGGATAAAAGCGCAAGGCGGGATTGGGGACTTTGAGAATGTTGGACTTGCGATTGATTTGAAACGACAAGTTAGCCGTCATGCCAGGCAATAGTTTCATCCCCTGGTTGGGGGTCTGGACGATGACCGGATAGGTGATCACGTTTTGTTCTTCTTTGCTGCTTAGACGCACCTGAACGATCTTTCCTTGGTCGAATAGCTCGTCGGGATAAGCATCGACGGTGAATCGCACCAACTGGCCAGTTTCCATGGCTTTGCTGATCCAACCGATGTCGGCTTCGTCCACCGAAGCATAGATGTGCATGCGCTGGTCCATCTCGGGTGCAACGACAAACATTTCGGGGGTTTGGAATTGGGCGGCCAAGGTTTGGCCAACATCGATTTTCTTGTCGATGATGATCCCATCGCATGGAGCGAGAATTTCGGTATACGCGAGGTTGGCTTGAGAGTTATCAAGCTGGGCTTGAGATTGCTCGACATTGGTCTGAGCGACTTGCAACTCCGCTTCTCGCATCATGCGAGCGAATCGAAATTGATCGATCTCCGCTTCAGAAATGAACCCGTCTTGGGATCGATTCAGTTGTCCGCTGCGCCGTTCGTCATTCCTGGCCTGTTGCAGCATCGCGTCGGCCCTTGCGACTTCGGCTTGTCTGGTCCGTAGATTCGCTTGATCCCGTTCGACGGCGGATTGGTATAGCCTTGGATCAATCCTGGCCAGTACCTGATCCTTGGTCACCTTGGTGTTGAAGTCCACCAGGAGTTCAGCAATCGGGCCGCTGACGGTCGCACCTACGCTGACCCGCTTGATGGGCTCGACCTTGCCGGTCGAATTGACGGCTTGAATGATCTCTCCTTGCTCGACCCCTTGGGTTCGCCACTGGGTTTTGTTCCGCTGTTCCATATAGTTCATCAGCGGGCCGTACGAGGCATAACCGATTCCGGCGAGAATTCCCAAGCCGATTAGAAGCTTAACGATCGTCTTCATGGAAGCGCTGCTGTGTGATGAAATAAAGGATCCCGATACCCGAAGCCACACTCAGGAGGCTAGCGAGAATCCAGAGCGGGGGGAAGTGCTGATTGGTCGAACCAAACCAATCGGAGAGTTCTTCCGGGGAAAATCGTGTCAGCCAAAAGATTAATCCATTATGGATCGCATGCAAGAAGACTCCTGGCCAGAGAGATTGTGTGCGAATTGCAAGGAATCCAAGGGCCAGTCCTAACAGAGCCGTCGGGAAAAAACGTTCCAGCGAAAGCATGCTGCCGTTGATCACGTGAAAGAGCCCAAAGATCAGCGCCGAGTACAACACCGCCCGTGTGCCCGATACCCGATTGCGAAACGCCGAGAGGACGTACCCCCTGAAAAAAAATTCTTCTGCGATCGCCGGTATCGCAGCCGAGGTCAACAGGATCATCCAGAATGGTACCGATGCAAACTGACGCTTGGCCTTCTCAAGCAGTTCCGGCTGATCCAGCGACAGTGATCCAAACCCTAAGTCGTTTAAGAACTGCAGGATCTCAAAGGCCACAATCCATAGTCCGCAGGCCAGCAATCCGACACTCAAGAGAACTCCTAACCCTCCTGTCCAGGAGCCCAGGAGAAAGGTGGTTTGCGGATTGAGACGTCGATACCAGGCCACAATGCTCGGAACGATGAAAAACAGCAGGATCAAAATCCCGGCATTGACCCACAGCTTGGTCTGTATCTGCATGGTCATTTGACCAAACAGGTTTGTCAAAATGAAGAAGACAGGAAATAGCAGCGCCATGAAGACGGCAAGATCGCCCAGTTCCGGTAGCAGCTGCATTCGTTTTGGGCGACGAATCAGATCGGACCAAGTCTCCTGAGAACCTGCGGTGGCCGACTCGGCCCCAAAAAGCCTGGAAGCCACAACCAGCGCGGCGGCTGCATAGAGCAAGGTTGAAAAGACCGCTGCAAATGCCGGCAAGGCTTGGGGGCTACCGGTCATAATATCCCTCGATAGCAGGAGGATATTGACCAGCGGCACGATCCCTAAGAGAGTCGAGAACTCAATGTTGGGCATGAGGGTCACCAGCGCCGGTGCGAGCGAAACGAGCATCACGGGGATCAAGTAGGCTTGAGCCTCTTTGAAGCTTCTTGCGAACGAGCACATCGCCAAGAGGATCGCGCTGAAGAAGGCGGCAAAGATCACCAGCAATGGCAAAATTTGCACAAGAGCCAGAAGGGAAAATCCTCGTTCGCCAAGCAGCGCCCGCCCCAGTCCCCCGATCGACAACGTGATCCAGCTAGCAAGTAAGTTGGCAAGGGCCGTCAGCACCGCGACGGTCACGACCGCCACGTACTTGCTCAGCAGCAGTAGGAATCTAGGGGCTGGGGTTGCGATCATCGCTTCCATGGTCCCGCGTTCTCGCTCGCCTGCAGTCAGGTCGATCGCTGGGTAGACCGCTCCTGTGATGGTCATGAGAATCAGGATCAACGGCAGGATACCGGCAAGCGTTGCCATCGCGTCGGCTTTCTTGCCCGTAGCCCTGGAGAGCAGTTTCACAGATGCCGGCAATGGGCCGCGGAACTCGATGGCTTGAGCCTCATTGACCAGTTCCATCGCTTTGCGAAACTGGGCCATCGCGCGCTCGCTTCGCAAATCCGCATCGCGAAAGGTCAATTCGAATTGATAAGCCCCGTAAGAACGGTTGGCTCGAAGAGGAATTCGAGCACCTGTTGCGTTGGTGACCGCCAGATCGATTTGGCCAAGCTCGAGCGCTTTTTCGAGCGATATCCCTTCGGTCACCACGATGCTAAATCCTGCAAGGGCATCGGCCGATGCATCTGGTGGATCCCCTGATGCTGCAAGATTGGGGTCCCTGCGGATCTGGATCGAGTGAATGACCCCTTTGGTGATGGCCGCTGCGGTCTCCTCCAAGGCCGAAGCCAAAATAGCGCCCGACTCTGGATCGGCTACTCCGACGATGTACTCCGAGCGAGCATCCTTGATCCCCGAAGCACTGCCGACGATCAAACGTTGCATAGCCATGCTCAGCAAGGGATATACCAAGATGGGCATGAGTACCAAAGTGATCAGAGTCCGGCGATCTCGCAGGGTCTCTCTGAGCTCCTTAAGGCATAGCCGCAGAAGTCTTCCGTTGGACAAATACGAAGTCGGCTTGTCGACATCTTGCATGATTTAGTTCTCGCCAATAAGCTCGATGAACATGTCGACCAAGTGGGTTTTTCCTGTCTGGGCTCGAAGATCCCCTAGGGTTCCTTCGTAGCGCATCGTTCCATGATGCAGCAATCCAAAACGATCGCACACACGCTCGGCTTCATCGAGCCTGTGGGTCGATAGCAACACCGATTTGCCACGGGACTTGAGTATCTCGATGAACTCAAAGACCGTTTGGCTACCGACAACATCCAGGCCTCGCGTCGGCTCGTCCAAGAGCATCACCGGGGGATCGTGCATCAGACCACGGGCCAGCGTGACACGCTGTTTCTGACCCGTACTGAGCGTGCTGCACCTTTGGTCCAAAAACGGTCGGATCGCAAGCAGATCCGATAACTCTTCGAGCCGATGCTGGGCGATCGGAGGATCCACCGCATACAAGTCGGCAAAGTACATAAGCATTTCTCGGACGCTCAGCCACGGATAGACGCCATCATTGGTCGAGATCATCCCCAACTGATGGCGGATGCGAGTCCGATCCGTATCGGTCCTGACTCCTCCGATCTCGACCCATCCAGAGTCGGGCTCGATCAGGCCCATGACCATCCGAAGTGTGGTGGTCTTTCCCGCACCGTTGGGTCCTAGCAGTCCATAGACTTCGGAATTCCCAACCCGAAATGAAACCCCTCCGACTGCCGTAAGCGTGCTTCCTCGGACACTGAATTGCTTTATAAGTTCATTGGCAACGATCATGAAGAGTCCGGATTCCGCTTGGACCGGCACGACGTTTTGCAGAAACATCGAGCGCAAGGTGAGGAAACGCTCCCCTATTGTAAACCCCAGTCAAGTTACGGGGAGACTCTGCGGGGATTTGGTTTGCAATTCCTGCTGTGAGGCTAGTGGGCCTGCTCTTGGCCGTCGGAATGCAACCCGGACCCATGGGTTTGTGGGATCTCTCGGTGGTACTCTTCGAGCAGGTGCATCGCAGCTTTGTAGCTAGACTCCACCTCGGGTTGGGGATAGAGGCCCCCGGCCAGGATCAGGATGCTCAGCCCGACAATGGCGATTCGTTCCTCGATCTGACTGCGCATTGGGATCGTCGTAGCGTGCTTGGTTCCGGTAAAGATCCTGAAGTAAACCCGCAAGACGGCGATTCCATTGAGGGCAGTTGCCAGCACGACAATCCAACCGATCCAAGGCGAGTAGTTCATTGCGCTTTCGATGAGCAATTCGCCAGCGATGAATCCGATCGTGCATGGGAAGCCAACACTGGCAAGCCCGGTGAGCAAAAAGAATGCGGCCATTGTCGGCATGTGGTTGTACAAGCCGTAGTATCGGTTCAAGTCGATTCGACCGACTCTGGCTTCGATGCACCGAAGCGTAATGCCATAGCTTGTCAGTGCCAAACCCACCGATAGCCACATGCATAAGGCTGCTGTCAGACCGATCGGGGTAGCCAATTCCAAGCCTACCAATACCAGCGAGGAATGGCTCAGGAATAGATAACAAAAAAACCTTCTTCCATCGCTTTGCACCAGCGCCATGCCTGCGGCGTAGACCGAAGTGGCAAGCGACAGGAAACTGATCGCATGCAGGGCCCAGTCCGGCTCGGAGGGTAGCACCATACGCATGCAGATATAGGCACCGAGCATCGGTGAGACCGTCAAGATCGAGGATCCAAAGGAGGCTTTTTGAAACATATCGATTCGCCATAGATGAAACGGAAACGCTCCGCTTCGAACCAGTACGGCGATCGTCAAAAGGACCACACTCATGTTCATCGCCGGAGCGTTAAGGCGTACCGAAAGGAATTCTCCAAGGACCAAGCACACAATAAAAATCGCCTGATGAATTCCATACACACGGGTCGATTCACCCCGAGCCTTTAGCTCTAGCCACATAGGGATCACGCTCAAAGAAACCAGCAAGATCATCCACCAGTGGGTATCTGTCGAGAGCGTCGCTAGCGTCAAGGACTCGCCAAGGAGAGCTCCTGCAAACGGAAAAAGTTGGGTTTTATGTCCGACGGTTGCAAGCAGTGTCAGGAAGTAGATCAATGCCGTAAGTGGGATCAGCGGTGCGCTGAACTGGTCGATATGGATCAGATTCCAGCCAAACCAACTCCCTAGCCAACTCGATCCTGGCTGTACGTTTCCTAGATACAGCAGAATCGAGAGGATCATTGTGACTGCCGAAAAAATCAAACAAACCTCACGGGCTCGCTGAGTCCGACTGGCTCTGATCCAGAGAAACCCAAGCAATGGGATCCAGATCACCAGTTCATACCAAGGAAATGTGTTCACGAAAATACCTGTTAACTGTCTTGGGGCGGTCGACTGCTGCGTCCATCCAATGCCTTGAGCCAATAATCTTCTATGCGTTCAAAGGTCTTGAACAAGCGGCAGAAAGGCTTGAGCATCAGGTGGTCGATCATCGAATCCATATAGCCTCTTTCGAGGGCAAATCGATACCATTGCACTTGGCGATTTTTCTCCAAGCCCGATACCCACATCGGTTGTCCATTGGCCAATCGACCTCCGATGGCATTCTCGAGTGTTCGATAATCTCTCAGAAGCGTTGGGGCCCTGAGCAGTTGCAGGGATCTTAAAAAGGCATGGCCGATGATGTGCACCAAAGCTAAATACCACAACCCCAGGGCGATCTCCATAACGATGATCCCGACTTGGCACACCGACGAATAAGCCAGTGCGCTTTTCACGTCGGTTTGAACCCGAGAGGTCATGGCTGCGAAAATGGCTGTGGAAGCTCCCAAACCAAACATCAGTACTCTGAGCAGAACCGACTCAGAAAATACCGGGCCTAACCTCAGTAGCAAATAAGCCCCCAAATGGATCGATAACGCGCCATAGAACACCGCGCTTGAGGGTGTCGGACCTTCCATGGCTCGTGGCAACCAGCCCGAAAAAGGAATCAATCCCGATTTCCCAGAAGCAGCCACCAGGAGCAAGATCCCTACGGTCAAGCTCGTCCAGGCATCCATGTGCGTCTGGCCTTGTGGCCAAGGC
>JAGWZB010000123.1 GCA_018969045.1 Planctomycetota bacterium
ATTAGGCAGGAGTTGGCCGTCGGTTGGGTCATTCTTCTGAGTTATCATCAGCGTCATCGGCCAAGTCGTTTTCGTGGTCCTTTGGCTCGGAGGCTTCCGAGTTTTGAGGAGCTGGCGGGGCTTTTGAGGCTTGCTCCCGAGCTTCGGCTTCAACCCTTGCCGCTTCGGCTTCGATGTCTGCTGCTGGGACTCGAACGATGGCAGCGAGGGTATCGCTCTCATCGAGGCTCATGATCCGAACACCTTGGGTGTTGCGACCTATGACGCTGATATCGCTGGCGGCGATCCGTTGGATTTTGCCTCGGGATGTCATCATAATCAGTTCGTCGTTGTCGTAGACAGCGACGGTACCGACGACAGGACCGTTGCGCTTGCTGGTCTTGATATCGATGATCCCTTTGCCGCCGCGTCGTTGGGTGCGGTATTTGGCTGATGAGGCGCTGTCTTCAGCGACCGCCTCGTCGCTTGGCTCGTCGATTGCGGGTGACTCGGCGACTGTTGAGTCGATCGAATCATCATCGATGGCAGCGTCGTCTTCGCGAATCACGAGTTCATCGCCTGGTCCAAAGCTGGTCCGTTTTCCATAGCCATTTAGGCAAACTGTCAACAGAGTTGCGGTCGGATCGGCGACAACCATTCCGACCACTTCGTCCCCTTTTTTCAGCGAGATGCCTTTGACTCCAGAGGTGTTTCTGCCCATGGACCTGGCATTGTTTTCGCTGAACCGGATCGCCATTCCGCCTGCGGTCGAAAGGACGATTTGGTCTTTGGGTTTGGTGATGACGACATCGACAAGCTCATCGTCTTCGCGCAGTTTGATGGCGATGATGCCACCTTTCTTTGGGCGGCTGTAGGCTTCCAAAGGTGTTTTCTTGACGATCCCTTTTTTGGTGGCCATCATCAGGAAGTGGCCCGGAAGGTTGAAGTCGCGGACCGGTACGCAGTCGCGGATCTTTTCATCGGGGGTTAGATTCAGTAGATTCACGATCGCCCGACCTTTGCTTTCGCGACTCATCTGTGGTATCTCCCAAACTTTTTGCCAGTAGACTTTGCCTTGGTTGGTAAAGAACAGCAAATAAGCATGGGTGCTTGCAACGAACAGGTGTTCGACGGGGTCTTCTTCTTCGGCTTTCAGGCCGGTGATCCCTTTGCCACCTCGTTTTTGGGATTTGTACACGGAGGCTGGCAGGCGTTTGATGTACCCTTGGTGGGAGATCGTAACGACCATGGATTCCTCGGTGATAAGGTCTTCCATGTTGTAGTTGCCGAGCTCCTCATCGGAGATCTCAGTGACCCGATCGTTGCCGTACTTGCGGGCGATTTCGACGAGGTCTTCTCGGATCAGGGCGTAGATCTTCGCAGGGCTGGCGAGGATCTCTCGATAGCCTTCGATTTCTTCGAGAATCGCCGAGTGTTCTTGTCCGAGTTTTTCTTGTTCCAAGCCGGCCAATTGGCCGAGAGTCATCCGGAGGATAGAGTCGGTTTGGACGCTGGTGAGTTTGTAGTTATCGGCCACACCGCGTTCGAGTTGGAAGTCGGCATAACCGCGTTCTCCGAGGGCACGTTGCATCATCGAGGCTGGGCACTCGACGCCCATGAGTTTTTCCTTGGCCTCTGCTTGCGTTCGACTCGATCGGATGATCGCGATGATGTGGTCGATATCGGCAAGTGCCAGCAGGAGGCCTTCGATGACGTGTTTTCGTTTTCTGGCGGCACCTAGCAGGTGTTGGGTGCGTCGTCGTATGACGGTCACGCGATGGCGAATGAACTCTTGGAGCATTTCCTTGATGTTCAGTTCGCGCGGTTTGCCATCGACAAGCGCCAGCAGGATGATCGAGAAGGACTCTTGGAGGGGCGAGAACTGGTAGAGTTGGTTCAGGACGACATTAGGATCGGCGTTCTGTTTGATCTCGATAACCAGGCGGACTGGTTCTTTTAGATCGCTTTCGTCTCGGATCCCCGAGATGCCTTTGATCTTTTCGCTTCGGACTAGATCTGCGATTCGTTCGACGACGCGATCCCGGGCTTGTTGGAAGGGGATATCGCGAACGATCAGTTTGGATTTGCGTCCTTCTTCGACAACATCGACGTGCCCCCGCACCACGATTGTCGAGCGGCCGGTCATGTAGGCTTGGCGGATGTTGTAGCGTCCGCAGATGATGCCGCCGGTCGGGAAATCAGGGCCTGGAACAATGTCGCACAATTCGGCAACGGAGACTTCCGGATCGTCGATGACTTTGACTAAGGCGTTGCAGATTTCACGCAGGTTGTGCGGCGGGATGCTTGTGGCCATCCCGACAGCGATGCCTTGAGCACCGTTGACCAGAAGGTTTGGGAAACGCGATGGCAGTACGACCGGTTCGGTGCGTCGATCGTCGTAGGTTGGGATGAAATCCACGGTGTCGAGTTTGAGATCCTCGAGCATCATCGCAGCGGGCCCGGCAAGACGAGCTTCCGTGTACCGCATGGCCGCTGCAGGCAACCCGGCGATGGAGCCAAAGTTTCCTTGTTTGTCGATAAGCACATGCCGCATGTTCCATTCTTGGGCCATGCGAACCAGCGTTGGATAGATGATGGCTTCGCCGTGCGGGTGGTAGTTTCCGGAGGTATCCCCGGCGATCTTGGCACACTTGACCCTCGCTGCACCGGGGGTCAAATTCAAGTCGTTCATGGCGACCAAGATGCGTCGCTGGGAGGGTTTGAGCCCATCGCGAACGTCTGGCAGTGCGCGGCTGACGATAACGCTCATCGCATACGTCAGATAACTCTCACGCAGTTCGTCTTCGATGGGTTCTTCGATCATCCGTTCGCCACCGCCACCGGCATCGCCGGAGGTCGGTAAACTCGAAGGGTCATTCGGGTCAAAATCATCGGGTGGGACGTTCGACACGGATCTGTTCGTTTCTGCTCAAATAAGGCTCGATAAGACCGATCGGCAAAGGATGCTTGGGCGTGCCGATCCAAAAGGAAAAGTATAGCGTTTTCCAGCGAAACTACAATCGTACCAGGGGCCTTGCCCAGCCCAAAAAGGACCATGAAAAAGGCAAGTAAAAGGGCTTTTCCTGGGCATCTTGCCCTCAATCAACCATTGCCTGAAGGAACACCCCTTGGCATCGAGCTTCTGACCCAGAAAACCGACGCGGAAAAAAGGTTCCGCGTTAGAACAATTCCTCGAGCTCTTTGTGGGAGAATGCGTGCAACCAAGCGGCTTCGTCGTGGACTTGGTCGGTTTTCCCGAGCGCTTCGCATACGCGCAGTCGGTGGAGCCTGAGGGTCGCTTGCATGTCGAGCAGTTTTGGGAGTCTACGAGAAAGCTCCGGGAACTCATCAAGCAGCGCGTCGACTCCCCATCCTTTGGGTTTCTCCGATGCCTTCTCGCCAGCTTGGCTCTGCAACTCGTTGATTTTCGCCAAACACATCGCGAGGCTGCTTTGAGAGGACCATGCTTGGGTAAGCATCGCCAGGGATTTGTCCATGGCTTCTAGTGCCTCCGGATCGCGTCCCATGCGATGGAGGATCCAGCCTTGGGTGTCCAAGAAAGACTCGTTCTGGTCGGATTTCAAAGCCGTATCGACTTCCAGGAGGGCTTGGTCCAGTTCGCTGCCGGCCAGGGCTCTCATGTAAGCGATTTGGTTGTTCTGCGTGGGGCTTCGCTTGTCAATAGCTGGGAGGTTCTCGCTAAGAATTCTGACAGCTTCTTCAAACTGCTTGCGATTGGAAAGAAGCGAAGAAATCACAAAGGCGACTTCTGCGCGGGTACCGGGGTCTTCGATTTGTCGAATCCGTTTCTCCCACAGGCTGGTCATGAAACTCGAGGATCTCTCGGAGCTATTGCTGGCTTGAATGCGCTCAAGTTGTTTCCAGAAGTTTCTATCGGTGGCCAAATCCTCGGATTTTCCATAGGCCGTTTCCAGAAGCCTCTGGGCCTCTTCCACGTTCCCTTGATCGAATTCATTGGCCGCTTGGGCAAGCATCCATCGCGCGGTCGTCGCCGGTCCAAAATAGTCTGCGATCACTGGAGCGACAGGCAGACTGATGGTTGCCAAAATGATGAGTTTGTTGGTCCAGGAACCTGAGGTCATCGACGGTTTCTCGGGGTTAAGGTTGGAATTAGTCGTAGTCTGCCATGAGGGGTCGTCAGCTTGGAAGTCTCTGGTAGGATTTCAGGGATTCGATAGAAATGCAACCATCCCGATGATTATCCTCGCTGGAGTGCGGTTAGGGAAGTGCGATTGGGAAAGAGCATGGGTTATCCCGCCACTAAGTAACTTCCACTCAAGCTTCAAAGAACGATCCGAAGTATGAAAATTGATTTGAAGAAAAGCCACGCAGCATTCGAGCGAGCCAAGCGTTTGATTCCAGGTGGGGTAAATTCCCCGGCTCGGGCCTTTGGAGCCGTCGGTGGTCATCCGTTGTTTATCGATCGAGCTCAAGGTGCTTATCTTTACGATTTGGACGGCAACAAGCTGATCGATTACATCGGTTCTTGGGGGCCGATGATTCTCGGACACGCTCATCCTCAGGTGATCGAAGCGATTGTGCAAGCTGCCCAGAAAGGGACTTCTTACGGTGCTCCCACGGAGAACGAGTCGCGGATCGCCGAAATGATCCTCGGGGCTTACCCAAGCATGCAGCGAGTCCGACTGGTAAGTTCTGGGACCGAGGCGACCATGAGCGCCATTCGAGTCGCCAGAGGTTTCACCAAACGCAATCGCGTGATCAAGTTTTCGGGTTGCTACCATGGCCACGTCGACTCATTGCTGGTTTCTGCCGGTTCCGCCGCAGCAACCTTGGGGGTACCAGACTCCCCAGGTGTAACCCCCGGTACTTCGCAAGACACGATCGTTCTGCACTACAACGACTGCCGATCGCTTCAGAACACTCTGGAACAATTGGGATCCCAGATCGCTGCGGTGATCCTTGAACCTATCGTCGGAAACATGGGTACGGTAGTTCCCTCGAAAGAATTCTTAACCGCCCTTCGAGAGCTTACCAAACTCCATGGGGTTGTTTTGATCTTTGATGAAGTGATGACCGGATTTCGAGTGGCCTACGGCGGAGCACAACAACTCTTTGGCATCGAACCAGATATGACAACCTTAGGCAAGATCGTCGGAGGAGGGCTTCCACTGGCAGCTTACGGTGGCCGCTTGGAAATCATGGATCATGTGATGCCAGCAGGAAAAGTCTATCAAGCTGGAACGTTATCAGGGAATCCTCTGGCGACTGCTGCTGGTGCCAAGACGCTTGAAATCCTAAGGGACAATCCACCTTATGAGTACCTTGAGTCTCTGGGCCAGCGACTTGGCGATGGCTTGCTGGCTGCCGCCACACGCAACGGAATTGCCGCTCAAATGCAACGTGTCGGCAGCATGATGACCCTGTTTTTCAATCCCGATCCAGTGGTCGATTGGCCAAGTGCAGACCGGTCAGACCGCAAGCTTTTTGCCAAGTACTTTTGGGGACTCATCGAGCGCGGGGTGTACATGCCTTGCAGCCAATTCGAGGCTTTGTTCTTTTCCCGAACGCATACGGTCGAAGATATCGATCGGAGCATCGACGCTGCAGGCGAAGTGTTCAGGGAACTTGCTAATCAAAAAGATTAGGGGGCAAAAAGATGAGGGTTCTTCAGGAATTATTGTGGGTAAAACATGAGAAGTTTTGGCCCCAGTGACTTCGTGCTCGTGCTCAGTGAAACGGTGCTCGTGATCGTAATCGAAAAGCAACTGTGGCTAACGAATTGGGTTTTGGATCCTTGCGGAATTTTCAATAGTCTGGTGGCCCAAACTCTGTCGGAAGGGCTTCGAGTACGAGCAGGAGCACGAGCACGAAGATTACCAGTAGACCCGGTTCGATTGGATGTTCTACAAACTCTGAACCGAACCCCAAAAATAACTCATTAGCGTCCATTAGCGGTCCCTTTTTTCCGAACCGCTGATACACGCTAATATTCGCTAATATCTAAGCCCGACCAAGCCACCAGGGCGAAGGTGTGCATTACCGTCGAACGCAGCGATGGCTCATCGTAGTAGGCACATTCCATGTGCCGTCCCCCGTATTTAATCAAATTCAATCGTACCCTAGCCGACGGCACAGCGGAGTGTGCATGCTACCTTGTGCTGGGTGCCAAGGGCATGAGACCATCGTTTTGAAGTACCGCGTTTCTGAGTGCGAGAAATCAAAACCATATCTCAAAGAAATTGCCCGAAGAACGAAAACTCCTTAGGTACACCTCTGGACGATCTTTTGGTTTCTTGGACTGACCACGAAGGGCTTTTGAGAAAGCCAAGTTCGAGTTGTAAACGACTCAAGGGATGGGCGGTTCCGTAGAACCGACCATCCCCGAGTACTCCCCCTGCCTCTCGTTCACAGCTTTCGCTGTACGCTCAATGATTCATATTTGGATCAAGCTCCCCAATCGAATTTCGGTGCTTGGGGGGCTTGGACCTTTTTCCCGGATGCTTTCTTCAGGGGTACCGGATCGCTTGGTTCCACCGGAGCCGAGTCTTTCTGATCTTTCCTGGTGGGTTCGATTTTAGGAGCCGGGGCAGCGGCACTCATCCCTGGCGTGGCGGCTTGGTTTGCGGTCCCTAGGTTTTGGGGTAGTTCACCACGGCTCGAAAGAGTCGGACGGCTTGCACCGCTTTCGACAGAGCGTGCGGCAGAACGTTCGCGGGTTCTGCCTGAAGAGTCCCAGTAAGCTTTCTCGGGCCAGAGTCCTTCTTCGAGGGTGATGTTGTTGTATTCCAAGAGCGATCCCTTGAGCAGATGGACTTCGACGATCGACTTGTTGTATTCGGCGAGTGCTCTGGCGTAGTTTCGCCCCGCATTGGCGCGACTTTGCTGGGCTCTTAGGAGCAAGTCCATGATTTGCTCAGCGCCGGCGTCGCCTGCGTTGAACTTTTCTTGGTAGAGTTTGACCCATCGATCGGCAGCCGAGAGGGCTGCGAGTTGCTCGGTCATTTGGATATAGTTGCTGTTGAGTTCGCGGAGTACTTGGCTGATGCGATGTGTCGCAGCGATCTCTTTTTCTTCGAGCAGGGCGTGATCCCGGGCTAATGTTAACTGTTTGTTTCGAACGTCGTTGCTCGCACGGCGTGCACCGACAGGATTGGGCAAGTAGTCCAAGCGAACGGCTGCTTCTTGGTAATCGCCCGAGAGAAGTTCCTCCCATGCGCTCGGAGGCGGTTCGGCTGGTGTCAAAGGCTTAGGTGGCTTGTTTTGAGGGAAGGACCCGTTGCCACCTTTGTCCAGGAGCGATGTTCCAACACCGACGTAGCGATAGATAAAAGACAAGTCGACATTGGCCAGCATTTGGTTCTTGGCGGAGAGCAATTCCAGTTCTCGCTGCTTGATGATCCATCGTTGGCGTCTAAGGTCGACGCTGCGGCTAAGCATTTCGTTGATCGAGTCATCGAAGTCGAACTGCGCCATGCCGATGGCGGGTTTATCCGAAGGTCGGATCAAGCGACCGTCGGAGCTGGCCCAGCCCATGAGGATTCGGAGTGTTTGTTCGCGGCCAAAGAGTCCCGGGTCGCCACCCAAAGCCGCACCGCCTGCCAAGGCTGCGTCGAGCTGGGCTTGGAAATCATGGTAAGTGAATTTCGCCTGGGCTTCGGTCGTGCCGGCGGCCCCTTTTTGGAGTTTCTCGTAGGCGATGTGATAAGCCTTGGAGGCACTATCTCGGGCGACGCGTGCGTTCTCGACGTTCCAGTACGATTGGTACAGATCCCAATAAGCAAACTCGACATCGCGGACCAGATTGCGGACGCGTTCTTCGAAGTCTACCAAGGAGAGATCTTCGTTGATCCGAGCTAGCACGACCGGGATACGATTGACCGAAGTACCGCGACCGCGAAGCAGTGGATGTTGGACTTGGAATTCCAAGATTTGAGTGTAGTCGCTTGGGAATACACGGGCTACGCTTGGTGTATCGATGTTGTTGTTGCTGTAGATCGACTGAGACCGAGCCGTGACGATTCCGCCGGTTGCCATTCGCTTGGACAAGGCCATTTGGCCTGTGCTGTCGCGACCCTGAAATAGGGTTGGATTGAAGATGTTACCTTGCTGGACGTTACGAGCGCGATCGGTGTTGTTGTAGGAAAAGAATGCGGAGAACTGCGCATCGAATTCACTCAAGGCGTCTTCGACACCTCCGACTTGGTTGGCCCGAGCAGCACCCCGAGGTAGCACCCTGTTACCGCTTTGGTCGACTGCGATTTGTTGTGGACTAGTGGTCGTCGCGGTGATGGCAGGGTCGTAGACGGTGCTTTGCTGTTGGCTTGGTGTCGAGAGGATATTGGCAGCGATGTCGATGTTTTGGCGCTGTGTGCCGGGGATGGTTCGGATCAGCTTGCTGTTGACCAACGCGTAAGAGACGCACTCTTCGAGGGTCAAATCAAGGAACTCGTACTTTTGATTATCGAGCGTCAGTGGCTCAAAAGCGTGAGACGCTTCGGGCACAGGATCGATTTCCAAATCAGGAATTTCGATTTGCTGAGCGTGCTGGAGATACTCAGCAAAGTTCGCACGATCGCGAAGGTAGAACGGTTGCGTCGGCTGGCAACCGGTAAGCATGACGCTACCGATTTGCAAACCGATGAACCACTTGTGAAAGGTACGTTTCATAAGCCGGGGGTTCCCATCCAACGTGCTTCAACTTGATGCCGAGTCGCGGCGATCGAACGTCGAAAAATCGGCGAGTTGATCCTTTGGTGTTAGGCCCCCCTAACAAGCCTACGCGGAACTTTTCAGGCACGAGTGCCGAAGCGTTCCGAGATTGGCTTGCCTGAATTATCGGCTGGAGCGTTGTCAAACTTTGACGATTACGCAAGAAATACCGGAATCGCATTTGCTAGCGTTTCTCGGTGGGCGGTTGCCTCAAGGTGGTGCCTCAAGGTGCCAGGCACATTCTGTAGCTTGGCTTGAAGGTGCCAGGCACGTTCTATGGCTTGAAAGGCACGTTCTATGGCTTGTAAGGTAATAGGCACATTCCATGTGCCGTCTGGGGTACCTTGAAGTACGACTGAACCAATCGCGGTGGACGGCACATGGAATGTGCCTAAAACAATATCCGCCGTCGGCGGATCATCAAGAAAAAAACCCTGACTAGGTTGGCCTAGGCAGGGTTTTTAAACTCATGATGTGTGTCGCGGGGGCGACAGAAATCTAGCTAATCTAGGAAGCCGACAAGTTCTTGGGAGCGGCTGGGTTGTTGCAGCTTTCGAACCGCTTTGGCTTCGATTTGACGGATACGTTCGCGGGTCACTTTGAAGATGTGTCCCACTTCTTCGAGCGTGTAGCTGTATCCGTCACCGAGTCCGTAGCGGAGCTTGATGATTTCGCGTTCTCGGTAGCTGAGGGTTTTCAGGACCGAGTTGATGCGAAGTCGAAGCATTTCTTGAGCGGCACCGATGGCAGGGCTTTCGGCCGCACCGTCGGGTAGCAAGTCCCCGAACTGACTGTCTTCACTATTTCCCACTGGACGATCTAGGGAGATTGGGTATCGACTCATGGCCAGCACGCGGCGGGCTTCTTCGACCGTCGTTTCGGCTCTGCGGGCGGTTTCTTCGAGGGTTGGTTCGCGGCCAAGTTCTTGGAGCAATTGGCGGGAAACATTTCGAACTCTGGACATGGTTTCGACCATGTGAACAGGGATTCGAATGGTCCGGCTTTGGTCCGCTACAGCCCTTGTGATGGCTTGGCGGATCCACCAGGTTGCATAAGTACAGAACTTGAAACCGCGTCGGTATTCGAATTTGTCCACCGCTCGCATCAAACCGGCGTTCCCTTCTTGGATCAGATCCAGGAAGCTGAGGCCTCGGTTACGATACTTTTTGGCGATGGACACGACCAAACGCAGGTTGCCTTCGCTGAGTTGCTTTTTGGCTTGTTGGTACTCGGTGAAAACCTTCTTGACCATCATGACGCGGTTGCGCAGTGATGAGGGGGTTTCTTGGGTAGCGACAAGGATTTGGCGGTACTCACGACGAAGTTGAGCGATCTGAGACGGTGCGACTTGGTGGGACTTGAGGGTCGCCAAATCGTGTCTAATCTCGTCGACGCGTGCGGACAATCGCTCTAGAACACCGATCATGGCTTCGATGCGTTGGGTTCGCAGACCGAGTTCTTCGATCAGCCGAACTGCCTTGCGGCGTCGGCGTGCGAGGTTGACCCAAGCTTCGGTTCGCTTCTTGATGGGCAAGGAGCGACTGAGCGAGTCTCGGTAATCTCGACGATTGCGTTTGAGCAGAACGTCCAGTGTTTTTAGATTGCTAGGAAGTCGCCCTAGAATCTGGTCCTTTTCAAGCCGATCGGTCACGGAGACTTGGACTGTACGATCGAAGGGCAGTTCCCCGGTGTGAACTCGGCGTAGGATCTTGTAGGCGTATTGGATTACATAGTCGCACTCGAGGAGTTTGGTTCGAAACCGTCGTCGAGTGACTTCGATTTTCTTGGCCAAACGAATTTCTTCTTGGCGAGTAAGCAATGGGATTTCTCCCATTTGAGTCAAATACATCCTGACAGGATCGTCCGACCAAGTCTCTACGTCGTCCATACCCGAGAGCAAATCGTCTTCGCTCTCGAGTTGGACTTGGTCCTCGGGGACCACGACATCGACTACAGCATCGGTCAAATCATCGCCTTCTTCTTCAAGCGATAGTTTGTGCAAACCGTCCAAGTCATCAGCGCTGCGAGGCAAATCATCATCGAAATCCAACAGGCCGTCGAACAAGGTCATAATTCCTCAAACCACAAAATTGAATGCAGGAAATGGGAGCGTTTCGCCCTAGGGGAGTTTGCCACACCTACTTCTTGCGATGATCGAACCTTTCGGTCCTTGCAAAGGCGAAGGAAGTGTAGCACTCATCTAGTCAGGAACGGTCTTCCCAAATGAATTGGTAAATTTTTACGAATGGATGAAAAAAAACGCGCTGTCCGTAACATGTTTCGAGTCGCTTTTCGCATTGGTCTGTAGGCCGACCCGACGAGCATTCCCATGGTAGTCCGATTTTTTTAAACTACCGAAAATTCCCGTGGAAAGTCGGATGACAGCCGGCGCGGGGAGAGGGAATCACCGGCCTACGTGCGGAACACGACCTGAAAAACCATCCATGACGCCCAGAACCACCAGGAATCGCAAGCAGGGACCGTTGTCCCCCACTTTGGTTCGCACGATTTACCCCAACCGCGATCTACCTCGTCATTCCTTGGTCGTGTTCTGAAGTTTTGAAGCCAGCCTAGGTTGAATTTCTATTCGACTGGGACTTTATGTGACTCGAACGACGCGTAGGTACGGATGGCGTGAGTGAAGGATAAATGCGAGCGAACGTGCATTCCGGGTATTCCGGCCAACCGATTCTCAGCGTAATGAGTCGCGTCAGAAGCGAATCAAACACAAAACATCGCACTGGGATGGGGTTGACTTCGGCACCATAATTTTACCTGCTGAAGGCCTCGGGTCTAGTAGATGGACCGGACAATCTTCACGAAAGCTTGTGTCAAGACCCTTACATCCTTCATTTTCCTTAAGGTCTTTGGCAAATTTCTCTGAACTTTTTGAAACAGGCTCAAGTGGCCTAGGGGAGGCTACTTGAACAAAGCCATCGAAGGCAATGGAATCGAAGGCAAGGGATCGGTGAGACGGCCAATGGACATTTATGGGCTGTGAACCCCAAAGGCTTTGGGCTCGTAAAGCTCATACCACTGCGTTCGCTTTTTTCCGTCTTCATGCGACCGGAGTCTATTCTAGAAACCTATTTCGTGGCCTCTACCAAGTGGCACTCCTACACCAAATGCCTTCCTTTGCTCTTCGATGCCAATGCGATGCGACGATCCGGGTTGGGATTGCCCAGGCCGGTGGGTCGGTCCGTTGTCCTAGTTGTGGTTTGTCCTTAGAAGTGCCTTCGACGAAGGTGCTTCGTACCCTACCGCAAATCGATGGAAACACCGATGGTGCTTCTGCAAATGGACTGTCCAAGGGTGAATTGCTCCCAGAAGGGGCAACCCGTAGCCGAGGACCCAAGGCTACAGACTCTGCCTTGCAGAGGATCTTGCCAGCCTTGCTCTTGGCCATCGCGGCCGTTTCGTTGACGACCGCTGCAGTGCTGGGTTGGGCTCGGTGGAACTCACCTATTGAGTTTGGACATACCGAAGAGGAGTTCTTCGCAGCGTTTCGAGACGACGCGATGCAGGATCCACCTGCACGGGTCTGGGATCACTGGAAGTACCTTGTCGATACCGGATTGCCAGCCCATCAACCACCCGATTACTTCGTGATCAACGAGTTTTTCGAGAGGCGCAAGCCTTGGTTGATCGGTTCTTCGATCCTTGGAGCCCTGAGTCTTGCTCTGTTTGTCATGATGACCTTGCAACAGGCCAAATCTAGATCCCAGTGAGCATGAGGAAGGCCAACGAGGATCAATCCCAGAGCACCGGCCAGTGCAAACCGGCTTATCGCAAGTGGCTCTTGCCACTGGTTTTCGTGCATTTGTTGGCTGTGCTTGCCGAGCCGCTGTTTTTCTTTTCTCGAAGTGACTTTCAGTCGGGGCCCGAATTTTATGGGCTTCGTCGATGGCTTGCTCCCTATGTCGATTGGATGTACT
>JAGWZB010000124.1 GCA_018969045.1 Planctomycetota bacterium
TTGTCGAGCCCTAGCCAGTTGTAGGCGTAGTGCCGAACCTTGGTGACCCTGCCACTTCCTTGGATGATCGCAACGGCTCCTAGGGCCCGAAGTTCGTCGATGATCGATTCGATTTGCTCGGAGGTGTAGTTGCTGATCGGGGCTCGGTTGCTTTTTTGGTTGCAACCGGTGGTCAGGCCCGCGAAGGTCATCGGATAAGCGTCCGGGGTTGTTTTGGACTTCTCCATCAGGGTGCCCAGCACTCGCCGCTGCTTGGCAGTCAGCGGTTTCCAAGCCGGTTCGGAGGAGGCGGGTGCTGGGTGTTCTTGATCCATGGGTTGGGTCCAAATCCTTGAAAAAGGCAAATCCTTGGGGGGTTACTTGACTCCTTCGGATTGGGTGCCTTCTTCGATGCAGAACAACCGGTTTCGGTTGGCGATGTAGATCCGACCGTTGGCGGCGATCGGAGTGGTATAAACAGCCGATCCGACGTTGATTTCAGCGATTTCTTTTTTCTCGGGAGACAACTCAAAAATCAAGATATCTCCATCTTCGTCGCCAATGTAGATCTTGTTATCGGCGATCAGAGGGGAAGCCCACGAAGCGGCTAACATATCGTGGGTCCAATGGGCCGTTCCTGTCTTGGAGTCCAAGCAGTGGACGACTCCGGAAAAGTCGGCGATGATCAACAGGTCGTTTTTGATCGCGACGGTACCACAAGTTCGGTGCATGGTTTGCTCGAAGTCCTTGGGGTTTGCGCCGACATAGTGCCAGATCGCTGCAGAGTTTGGATTGTCGCGTTCCAAGTCGCCTTCGGCTGCCACAAGTGCCTGTTTGCGTTTTGGAGCAATCGTCACGGTTGGATCTTTGGCGTTGTAGACCAAGGTTGGGCTAACATCCCCGCGTTTGGTTGGATCGATGCACCACAGATGGCCACCACCTTCCCCGTGCTCAGGATCTTCCCCTACAGCGACGTAAACATTGCCGTCATAGATTACGGGGGTGGCGATGATATGGTTTCTGGTGGCTCCGTTGAGCTTGTAAACGGAATCTTTGGGGTTGGCGTCGAATTTCCAAAGCATTTTCGCTTTGCCGTTTTCGCCTTTGGCATCGAAGCTGTAGAGCCATCCATCGCCACCACCGAAGATGACTTGTTCGACGTTTCCGAGGACACCGTAGGCGGGCGAGGACCATTGACCGTGAAGGATGTTTGCTCCGGGGGTGTTGTCGGTCCAGAGAACTTCACCGGTGAATCGATTCAAGCAGATGAAGCTTGGGGCTTTTTCTTCTGGGACGGTGATGTGTCCATCATCGACGCCGTTGGATGTGTTAACAAAGAGCAGATCTCCCACGGCGGTGACCGAGCAGCTGCACATGTTGTGCTGCGACACACCCAGTTTGGACATCATGTCCAGTTTCCAAATCACATCGGCTTCGTCTTGGTTTTCGTTGGGTTCTTCTTTGAAGGGGCCATCGTTCTCGCCATCGAGGAACCCTTCGGTGTCCAGACAAGCGACTTCGCCACGGCTGGTGACATACCACAGTCGGTCGCCGTCGATCAGTGGGGCGCAGCAGATGCCTTGGTTGGGCCAATCATGCACTCGGCCTGTGGGCAATTTTTCACTGCTGTGTTGCCAGAGGAATTTTCCTGTCGAATCGTCGAAACAGATCAAGCAGCCAAGATCGACTGTCGCTGGATATCGCTTGACGTAACCAGACCCGTTGTTGGTACCGACGTAAGCTTTTCCGTTGGCGACTACGGGATTTCCGTAGGTTTCGGAGCCCAATGCAGCGGACCATCGGATGTTTTTCCCGGATTTGACGTCGAAGGCGGCTGGCAATGGGCCTGAATCTGGAACGTTGTTTCTTTCGGCTGATCCTCCCCACTGAGGCCAATCCTTGGGCTTGACCTTGAGCTTGGCGATGCCTTGCGATGCCACTGCTGTTGAGTCGAACTTTTCTTGCGCCTGCAATCCTGCGGGCAATCCGGCGAAGGCCAGGAGGGTCAACCAAAATGCATTCTTGGAAATAGATCGTCGCATGCGTTTGAATACCTTAAGATCGAGGTTCGGAGGGAGCTTGGTAAGCAGTTCAAGGAGGGTACTATCCTCGGCTGTTCTGTGTCTCTGGTTCTTTGGTCAGGGCAAAGCCTTTGAAAAAAGCACCGCTAACCCTCCGCATTGTACCCGATTAGGAGATTTTTCGTAAGCGAAGTCAGAGCGATCGGAAATTCGTCGGCAGAATTTGGTAGCTACCGATTCCGCAGTTTCCAAATCGGGGGTGATTATCTAAAATGATGGCGAGATTTTTTCACGCCGGATTGGGCGTTATCGCCCTTCCAATACTGTTTCCCTGTAGGAGAATGAGTCCATGTCTACGAAACTTCGGTTGGTCTGCTTGCTATCCCTTTCGGTGAGCCCCCTGGTTTTTCCAGGCTGTGAATCATCCTGCAATCAATCGATGCCTGCATCGACTTCGGCGTCAGCCGGCACGTCGGAGGATCAAGAGGATTCGACCGAGGCAAAGTTGGTATCTTTCAAGGTTGACGGAATGACCTGTCCGTCGGGCTGCTACCCGACGGTAAAATCGGCCATAGCCAAGCAAAAAGGTGTGGTGGATGTCGAATTAGCGCCTCAGAAGGAAGCTGACGTGATCGACAACCCGATTGTTTTCGTCAAGTACAAGGGTAAGTTGGATCTGGATTCGACGCTCAAGGCAATCTCACGAGCTGGGTTCGAAGCGCAAGAGGTTTCGAACTAGGTTACGAACGTAGGTGCGATCTAGTCACTTGGATCCCGATGGCGTGATCTGAGTTGTTGTTTCATCGAAGCGTATCGCTTGGGGATCCGATGCAAAGATCGTTTCCCCTGGCGGTGTGTTTCGTCCATTCTTGGTTATGACTTTGCGTCCCTTGATCGGATTTGCAAAGCATCTAATGATGCGCACGGAGGTTATTGAGATGGATCAAGTTGCGGGGGCTGTTGATCGACCGTTTGTCCATTTGCACTGCCACAGTCACTATAGCCTTTTGGACGGTGCCGGGACGATCGATCGACTGGTCCAGCGGGCGAAATCCTTGGGGATGAATTCCCTGGCTCTGACGGACCATGGAAATCTGCACGGGGCTTTGGAATTCTACAAGAAAGCGAAAGCAGCCGGCATCAATCCGATCATCGGCTATGAGGCTTACGTGGCTCCGGGTAGTCGCTTCGTTCGGGACGCCGACTCTGCCAAAGAGGCCGCTTATCACTTGACGTTGTTAGCCAAAGACCGGACCGGTTTTCAAAATCTGGTTCGTTTGGCCTCGCGAGCGCAACTTGAAGGGTTCTACTACAAGCCTCGTATCGATAAAGAACTGCTTGAGCAATACAACGAGGGTATTATCTGTTTAAGCGGATGCGTGTCGAGCGAATTTTCACGCTTGATCCTTCGAGGTTCCGATACGGCAGGATCGATTCAGCAAGCCCAAGACGTGGCCGGTTGGTTCTCAAAGCTATTTGGAGATCGATATTTTATCGAGATCATGAACAATGGCTTACAAATCCAGCGCGAGCAATTGCTAGGAGCTGTCGACATCGCCAATCGCATGGGCCTGCCGTTGGTTGCGACCAACGATGCCCATTATCCGGAGCGTCAGGATGCCTTGGTGCAAGACGTCTTGATGTGCATCAGCACGGGTAAGTTTCGAACTGACTCGAATCGGATGCGGATGGACAACGATCAGTTCTTCCTGCGATCTCCGGAAGAAATGTATGAGAGTTTCCAAGGCCTCGAGCATGCGGTAGCACGGAGTCAGGAGATTGCCGATTCCGTGAGCATCGACCTGGATCTTGGAAGCCGCAATTTTCCTTCGTTTGAGATTCCAGCCGATCAGCCAAATCCGGACGAATATCTTAGGAATCTGTGTCTTCAAGGGCTTCATGAGCGCTATGCGGGCAATGAGCAGATGCTTGCAGGGGGGAAATTGGCCAACGTCGTCTTGGAACGCCTTGATCGTGAACTGGCCGTCATTAAGAAGTTAGGTTTTTCCAATTACTTTTTGATCGTTTGGGATTTCGTCCGACATGCTCGAGACATTGGAGTTCCGGCCACGGCCCGGGGGAGCGGTGTCGGCGCACTGGTTTGTTACGCGCTGTATTTGTCTCACGTGTGCCCCATCAAATACGATTTGCTTTTTGAGCGTTTTCTCGATGAGAGTCGATTGGAAGCTCCTGATATCGATATCGACTTTTGCCAAGACCGACGCAGCGAGATCATTCGCTATGTCAAAGACAAATATGGAGAAGACAACGTCGCCCAGATCGGTACGTTTGGCACCCTGAAGGCTCGGGGGGCGATCAAGGATGTGGGGCGGACGATCAATATTGCGTTGAATCGTGTTGCGGAAATCAGCGAGATGATTCCCGAGGATGGAAAAACGTCACTCAAAGAAGCGATCGAAGGGAGCGAGGAGCTTCGCAAAGCGGCGCAGAATCCCGAGATCGGCGAGATGCTGGACTTGGCACAACGAGTCGAAGGGATGGCTAGGAACATTGGGACCCACGCGGCTGCGGTGGTCATTGCCGATAAGCCTCTGACAGAGTACGTGCCGTTGATGCGCGGCTCGGGCAAAGACGACATCATCACCCAATGGTCGATGGGCGATGTCGAGGCTGCCGGATTGTTGAAGATGGATTTTTTGGGGTTACGCAACTTGACGATCTTGTCAAAAGCCGTCGAGATGATCGAGAAGACGCGAGGGATCCGGGTCGATCCGATGAAGTTCCCGTTGGAAGATGAAAAGACGTTTGAGTTGCTTCGAAGAGGGGAAACCAAAGGTGTTTTCCAGTTGGAAAGCGGTGGTATTCGGGACCTTTTGCAGAGAATGAAACCCGATCACTTTCGCGATATCATTGCGACCAATGCGCTCTACCGGCCAGGGCCTCTGGAAGGTGGCATGGTCGACGAATACATCGCGGTGAAGCTCAAGAAGAAATCCGCAACTTATTTGCATCCGGTTCTCGAAGAGATCCTCGAGGAAACCCACGGTGTTATGGTTTACCAAGAGCAGGTGATGCGGATTCTTAATCGTTTGGGCGGAATCGAATTGGCCAAAGCGTATACCTGCATCAAAGCGATCAGCAAGAAGAAGGAATCGATCATCGCGGCAAACCAGGAAAAGTTCCTGCAGGGTGCTGTCGAGCTTGGGTTGGCCAAAAAGGACGCTGAGGACTTTTGGAATCGAATCCTCAAATTTGCCGGATACGGTTTTAACAAAAGTCACTCGACCGCTTATGCGTTGATCGCTTACCAAACGGCTTATCTCAAGGCACATTACAAGGTCGAGTTTATGGCCGCCTTGCTCACCGGCGACATCGCGAACCGTAATTTCAAGCGCAAGGATTCGCTCGTCGAGCATCTTGAAGATTGCCAGCGCATGGGGATTGTTGTCGAGCAGCCGAGCATCAATTCCTCGCGAGGCGAATTTGGAGTCGAAGATGGCAAGATACTTTTTGGGTTATCGGCGATCAAAGGTTGTAGCAAATCGGTAGGCGACGCGTTGGCCGAACAACGGCAGCGGAAGGGTCCATTTAAGAGCATTTTCGATCTATGCAACCGAGTGGATACTACGCAGTGCGGTCGCGGATCCTTGGAGTCCTTGATCATGGCCGGTGCGTTGGATTGCCTTGGTGGGTCCCGCGCGCAGCATTTGGCGGTGTTGGACAAAGCCATCCAAGGTGGAATCGCCGCCGCGAAGGATAAGAAAAGTGGTCAATTAAGTCTTTTTGGAGAGATTGCAGATGAGTCTGAAGCCACTTCCGAAAGCCTCCCGAATATTCCTGAGTTCCCGGAAAAGGAACGATTGGCCAAGGAGAAAGAGGTTTTGGGTTACTATCTGTCTTCGCATCCGCTGGCCGAGTTTGAGAACACGCTGAAAACCTGCTGCACGACCAACTCGATCTCTGCCAAGACGCTTGCCCATCGGACCGAGGTTTGGATGGGAGGTGTCATCTCGTCGATCAAGTTGGCGCACACTCGCAATCCAAAGCCGGATTCACCGACGAAGTACGCGAATTTCGACCTCGAAGACTTAGAGGGCATCACCCGCGCGATCGCTTGGCCTAATACCTACGAACGCTATGCGGAGTGGATTATCCCTGACGCGATCGTACTGGCCCGAGGACGCATCGATAAACGGGGAGAAGAGGAAATCAATTTTATCGTCGATGAAGTCATCCCTATCGCAGAGGTGGAAACGAGGTTTACATCCGGCATCACGATTTTTTTCGATCAGGCGAAGCATTCACCGGACAAAGTCACTCGAATTGCGGAGGTGCTTCGAGGTTATCCGGGGGATCGGGAAGTTCAGTTCGAGGTCAAGCTCGATACCGGAAGCATGGTTCACATGATCAGTACCAAACAAAAGGTGAGCATTGCCCAAGAGCTCAGAAGCCGTCTGGATGATTTGCTGGGTGCACCGAGTCACCGAATGCGGATGAATAAGCCTTCGGTCAACAATGACAATGGTAATGGCGGTTACCCCAAGCGTCGCCAGGGTTAAGCGATGGAGCCGCTCCCTGTTGATCCGTATCTTGACGAAGTGGTTCGTTTGGTTGCCAAGCACCCAATCACGTCCATTGAGGCTCCACCGGGAACGGGGAAAACCACACGAATCGCACCTGCGTTAATGAAGTTAGTCGGGGCGGGTACACGTTTGTATTTGGTCCAACCTCGACGGATTGCTGCTAGGTCGGTCGCCGAGCGAATTTCGACGGATAGCAAGCAACAAGTTGGGCAACAAGTCGGATATGCCGTCCGATTTGAACACAAGTACACGCCGCAAACGCAGTTGATCGTGGCGACAGAAGGTGTTTTGATACGCAAGATGCAGCAAGATCCAACGTTGCAAGATACTGCGATCGTTGTTCTTGATGAGTTTCATGAGCGATCTTTGGATGCCGACTTGTTGCTTGGGATGCTGCGACGCGTCCAAGAGGAATTGCGGGATGATTTGAGAATCGTGATCATGTCTGCAACCTTGGATCAACCGTGGTTGGTTCAAGCGATGCCTTCGCTAAAGTCGATTCAGGTCCAGGCCAAGAGTTTTCCGGTCAAGGTGGAGTATCGACCTGCGATATCCGCTCAAGACATCGCTGAGCACGCAGCAAGCGTGGTGGGGCAAGTGGCACCAAGCCGAGAAGGAGATGTGCTTGTTTTTATGCCGGGAGCGGGAGAAATCCACCGGTGTTGTCATTCGCTTCGCAATAACCGCGCATTAGCAGACTTTGAGATACTTCCTTTGCACGGTTCGATGAGCATTGAGGAGCAATCGGAGGCGATACAGATAGGTGCAACGAGACGCATCATCGTTTCGACCAATATCGCCGAGACATCGCTGACAATCCCGGGTGTCCAGACTGTTGTCGACAGTGGATTGGCGCGCGTGTTGCGATTTTCTCCTAGCGTTGGCCTTGATCGACTCGTGCTCGAAAACATTTCCGCCGCTTCGGCGACCCAGCGGGCAGGTCGCGCTGGACGCATTGGGCCTGGTCTGTGCATTCGACTTTGGAGTGAAGCGTCGGATCGGGCAAGGGTTTCTTTTCTGGAGCCAGAAATTCGGCGGGTGGACTTGTGCGGGGCAAGATTGCAGTTGCATGCTTGGGGCGAGGGAAACCGAGATGATTTCCCGTGGGTCGAAACACCTCGCGAAGATGCGTGGCAATCGGCGGGCCGACTGCTAAGCCATTTGGGGGCCATCGAGGATGGTGGCATCACCGATTTAGGGCAGCAGATGAGTCAGATCCCGCTTCATCCGAGACTGGCTAGATTGTGCATGGAAGCGGTACGATACGGCTGTCTTGACCGCGCCGCATTGCTTGCGTCAATGCTCAGTCAACGCGATCCTTTTGACCGACGGCCCAAGTCCAATGTACAGGGACAGTCCATTTCGACACGAAGCTCGAATGCATGGCAGAGCGACTGCATCGAACGGATCCAATGGCTTGATCGAACCGGTGTCGATCGTCTCAGTCCCTTTGGTTGGGTGAATCCAGGCAATCTTCGAACCATTCAGCAAACGGCAGATCAAATCGAGCAGGCTTGCCGAAAAATCGTGAGCCACCCTGAATCCGACTCGGGCATGATCGACTCGGTTTCGCAGCAGATGGGTCTTCAACGATCTCTTTTGGCAGGATTTCCTGATCGGCTTGCTAAGCGACGTCAGCAAGGCAAACCGCAGGGGCTTATGGTGGGCGGCAAAGGGGTGCAACTCAGTCCAGACTCAGGGGTACGCGATTCTGAATTGTTTTTATGTGTCGATGTTGAAGGAACTGCCGGTGAGGCGATTGTTCGCCAAGCTAGTGCGGTGGCATCGGATTGGTTGCAGGGCAGTATGTTATGTACAAAGGATGAGATGTTTTTTCATCCGACGCAGAAGCAAGTTGTAGGGCGACGGAGAACGTACTGGTTGGATCTTTGTCTGGCGGAAACTCCCACGGCGATTCAAGACGAGCAAGCATGTGCAGAATGCTTGTTGCAGGCTGTCAAATCGAATTGGGAGATGGCTTTTCCTAGCGATGATCCTGTGGTGGATCAATGGTTAGAGCGAGTTGCGTGTCTGGCTGCTTGGGTTCCTGAGTTACAGTTGCCGCAAATCGATTTGAAGATGCTGCATCAAGCCGCTTCAGAGATCTGTCGGGGCAAGCGGAGTTTGGAGCAAGTACGCAATGGTGCTTGGACCGATTGGCTCCAAAGTTTGCTAACGTCGATTCAGGCCCAGAGTCTTCAAGTCGATGCACCTGAGAGGATTCAAGTACCTTCTGGGAGTTGGTTGCGAATCGAGTATCAAGCCGGAAAGCCGCCCGTTTTAGCGGCGAAAATTCAGGAGTTATTTTCTTGGAAGCAGACACCGCGA
Source organism: Planctomycetota bacterium (assembly GCA_018969045.1). Classification (GTDB taxonomy): domain Bacteria; phylum Planctomycetota; class Planctomycetia; order Pirellulales; family Pirellulaceae; genus JBKCUI01. Next base: position 8,873 of record JAGWZB010000124.1, read on the forward strand.
ATAGCGCGTGGACGCGTCCCACTGCTGCTGCATTTGCTTGGTCCAAATGGTAGACCACAGCAGATCACCGACGATTTAGCATCGTTTTGGACCACTGGATATGGTCAAGTGAAAAAAGAGCTTAAACGCCGTTATCCGAAGCATTCCTGGCCAGAGGATCCTTGGTCGGCTTCTGCAAGTCGAAGATAGTGTTTTGCCTCCCTAGAAAGTGGAATTCCCTCTGATTAGGCTAACATAACCTGTTTCCTGGAGGATTCCGATGACCAAAACACGTAGAAAATTCACTGCTGAGCAGAAGGCCGCCATCGTTCGACGGCACCTGAAAGACAAAGAACCGATCTCCTCAATCGCTGAGGAGCTATCGATCCAACCGACACAGATCCATCAATGGGTTGCCTTGGCGCTTGAGCAAGTCGAGCGGGCTTTCGAAAAATCGGCCAAGTCCAAAAAGGTTTCCCAGCGTTCCCAAGCCAAGATCAACGATCTCAAAGACCAAAGGATCAAGAAGCTCGAAGAGAAGTTGGTTCACAAGAATGAGGTGATCGCGGAACTCATGGAGGAGAACGTCAAGGCAAAAAAAGCCAATGGGGACCTCTAGAAGGAGTTTGGGTCCCCCACGATGTCCGAGACAAAATTGTCGACTACATGAAGTATTGGTCTAAGCGTTCCGAACTGCCATGCAAAGACTTGCTCAAGTGGGCAAAACTCTCCACGAGCAAGTACCACACATGGCTCAAACGCTACGGAAAGATCAACGGCCATAACGGCAAAATACCCAGGGACTGGTGGCTCGAAGAATGGGAAAAGCTTGCGATTCTTGACTTCCACGACAAACACCCACTCGAAGGCTACCGACGATTGACATTCATGATGCTTGACGACGATGTAGTCGCCGTCAGCCCAAGCTCCACCTATCGAGTTCTCAAGAATGCAGGGCGTTTGGACCGTAGGGTCGTGACCCCCAGCAAGAAAGGCACAGGCTTCATTCAACCAACGAAAATCCACCAAGAATGGCATATTGATATCAGCTACATCAACACCGGCGGGACGTTTTACTTCCTGATATCGGTGCTCGATGGATTCAGTCGATACATTGTGCACTGGGAGTTACGCGAAACTATGAAGGAACTGGATATCGAACTGGTCATAGCCAAAGGGATTGAAAAGCACCCTGGAGTCAAGCCTCGGATTATCAGCGACAATGGCCCTCAGTTTATCGCCAATGATTTCAAGGCCTTCGTTCGCGAATATGGTCTGACACATGTTCGAACCAGCCCCTACTACCCGCAGAGCAACGGCAAGTTGGAACGCTGGCATGGATCACTAAAGAGCGAGTGTATCCGTCCAAGTTCACCTGCGACTAAGGAAGAAGCCGAGCGACGCATTGCGAAGTACGTCAATTACTACAACACCGTCCGATTGCACAGCGCCATTGGATACATTACTCCGGCCGACTGCCTCGCAGGGCTCAGCGAGGTGATCGGACAAGAGCGCGACAGAAAGCTGGAGGCGGCTCGCAAATTGCGTCAAGAGAAACGAGCTGCAACGAAACAAGTTGCCTAGCGGCCTGGAAGCGATTACAACAAAGCTATCTTCACGAAGGATAGGGCTCTGCAGAGGTGCAACCCGAGCGTCGTGAAGTCCGAAGTCGGAATGTGGAGCAGGCCTTTACGAGGATCTGCTCCCTTCCATTCCGACTTTGGCACTATGCGAAAAACCTTCGCCGCACGACGCGGCGAAATTCCCGTGCAGGATGCCTTCAAGCTTCGTTAGCCATGAGACCGTAGATTCCACTTGCCGGTGAACCAAAACACTTTGGAGTCGCTTCTATTACCGTTTGCAAATGCTATAGAGCATTGCGGCGTGGCCAAGTAGCCCGTGCGGCCATGAGACCAGCATTGGCAACGCTGCTCCCAACGTGCATTTCTTGTCCGCAAACCCACGGCCTGCGCGATAACACGACAGTTACAAGAAGGAGCCAACATGTTACAAGCGGCTAAGTCACACCTGTCCCAAAGAATTCTGTGACTTTGTCACAGATGCAAGATAGATGTTGCCGTGACCCTGAAAACAGTTGGTGATCGATGCCAACGCATCTACGAAACGAAAACACCCGCAAGCCGGAAAACCGACCTGCGGGTGTTTAGGTTTTAACTGCATAGCAAGCTGAACCAGAGTCCAACTCGCCTTTAGAGCTTGATCGCTTCAACTTCAGCGACGACTCGCTGGTCGTTGTCGGCAAGGAACGAGCTGATCACGTTGAACACCGAGTCACTAAAGCCTCCGATGTTCATAACGTCTGCTCGCTCGCAAGCCTGAACCGTCTGGTAAGGCTGCAGATCGATGCAAACCAGCTTCGGGCTAGCTTCCTTACCTGCCAGCTTGCGTTGGTTGGCCACGAAGGCTTCCCAAGCCGTCATCACACCAGTCGAACCACTCCGTCCTGTTCCGACCCAACTCTCGTTATCGCTAACCAGAACAACGCCGGCGAACTTACGCATCGCATACTGTTGGCTTGCAGCTACCAACGGTAGCGAACAATCTGTTCCACCTCCGCCGTACTTTGCCAGTCGCTCAGCAATGCTCAAAATGGAGTCGTTTGGATCCATCTTGGCATCGTAAGCTGCCGTGTCGAACGGAATCACAACACTGTCCGGGTTACGTCGCAGGATCGCTGCGGCAAACAGTGCAGCCACATCGATGCATCGCATCTTCGAAGTCGCACACTGTGTTCCATTTCTGGGGCCACGATCTCCAGTGACCGAGCTGCTCATCGATCCAGACGTATCTAGACCAATCACAACCGGTCCCGGCAACTCCGGTACGTTTCCACAAGCGATTTCGGCGGCCTTATGCAGTGCCGTCTTGATCTTCTGTGGAACATTATCATCCGCGTTTAAGTACGCGGTAAAGTACTGGTACGGGAACTGCTTCGACGCCCGAATCTCCTTTTCGTCTGCGATCCGGTCAGCAACGTAATCCACCATTTCACTCGTTGCCAACACATCGTGTCGCAGCAACGTGTTCAAGTTCATACGCAGTGCCTGCGAACCCATCTTGCGAGCCAGTGCAGCCCAGACCTTTGGTCCCTTCGTAGCATCGGACAACAAGTCCCATCGGACGTTATCGAGCCCACCAACGAGCAAAGTTTGTGCTTCTTCGCTCTCCGAGTTTCGGTACGCGATCAGCGACTGAACTTCGACCGGCAAGTCGGCCTCCGTTGCCGGTGCCCACTTGTCGATCGACTTATCCGTCAACCAACCGAACAATGCTCGACGAGCGTTGTCCTTCGGCGTCGGTCGAGCCATACGCAGGATATCCCGCAGGCTCGGATCGTTACCGATCGACGCGCTTAGCAACTTTCCAACCGAAGCCGTGTTGAGCCAGCGTTGGAACGCTCGCTGCACAGAGCTCGACAGTCCGATACGGCTCTTACCGGCCTTGTCCTTGAACCGACCAGATCGAATCATTTGGAACACGGTGCGCAGAACACGACCATTGTCGACCACGCAATCGAACACTTGGTGCATCAGCTCCGTATCACGAACCGAAAGGGCGACAAGCAATGCGGCTGGCATATCCTTCATGAACGCCTTCTGGCGGGCATAAATGGCCAGTTTCGCCAAGTATTG
>JAGWZB010000555.1 GCA_018969045.1 Planctomycetota bacterium
ATTATGCACCACCAATCCCAGCTCGCCGACTTGGTAGACGTGCTCGCCGTGGACTTCAATATTGTAGACCGGCTGGGTGACTCGCGAAAGCGTAACCGACAAAACGACCGCAAGTCCATCGAGCCCTTGCAAGGTCTCACCGAAGGCTAGCTCAGCCAGTGGAACCCATTCCTGGCGATCGACTGACCAGACTGGGTGGATGGTCGTCCCGGTGATGGACTCGACAGTGCCATCGGCACCTAGCACATCCACGCTGGCCACGACGTGGACTTCGCGTGTCACAAACCGTGCGGTGACGACCGAGCCTTCGCCACCGACAATCGGTGGGCAGTCGTCGATGGCAGTGACTAACGCTAGCCCGGAAACTTCGAGTTCGGGCAGATTGAATGGTAGCATGCGCCCTGCGCAGATGCCGTTACGTAGAATCCACGAACGTGGCCGAATGATCTCGGCGTCGACAATGCCGCCGTCGCTTCCCTCTGCGGTAATCGACAGCTTGGCCCAAGTGGCTTGGTCGGGCTCAGGTTGCGGGTCGACCTCGAAGCGGTTGGGGTTCTTGGTCGGAACGCGCGCTCCGATCGGCACCGATTCGATAGGGACCTGTAGCTGCGTTCGCGTTGCTACGGACGAATATTGATCTGGACTGAGCCACGGCAGCTCATTGCACGGTACTTTTAACCAGCTCGATACAGCCGGTATTCAGTTGAATGGAGGGCACCTGTTGATTCAGTCCTTGACTGGTGAAAGTGTGGTAACTCCCATTTCCAAAGTTGGCTCGCTTTTTTTCAAAACCAATCAGGATTTCGGATAGGCCCTTAGAGTACTTCAAGACCGATCATTGCTTACTTATAATTCGCAGATAAACATGCTAAATGTCTTTATTCTGGCGTTCGGCAGACACTCAAGTGGAATTGCTCTCAAACATCTTTGCGAAAATACCAACTCGTTCTTCGGTCCTAAACACACATCGTGACCGGACCATGCGGACTCCTGAAGCCAATCTACAAGACGCAAAGATCTTGGAATCTCTTTGACTCTTCCTTCGATATTGAGAACAGAAAATTCTGGGATACTTACGAACGAACTCAGGACTGGGAACTTCTCAGTAAGCCTTGTGTTGATCTTTGAGGAACTGCATCCAGTAAAACCATTGTTTAAAATTAGTTCTGCGATTCTGTCACTGGCGAAGTAATGCGGGGAGCTCACAATGATCTCATCTCCGGACCAATCCTCAAAGTCCAGGACCATTCCATCTGAATCCGACAAGTATGCGGGGACGTCAGGTTCGATGTAGAAAAAAACTTCTAGTCGTGTTGATTTCATTATGGAATGCCCACCCCTTTCAGAACCCACTCATCTATGATTTGGGCGAAATGTTCGATGTCAGCTCTAGATGCATTAGGATAGTTGTCGTAAAAGCGATTCCAAGCTTTGCGGATTAAGGAGAGATGTACTTTCGAATTAACGGCATTAGGAATGCCGACTAGATTTGAAAGATCATCAATGTCAGCCCTGGAGAATAGACCCGGATACTTTGTCAAAACTTGTTGTTCCACTTTATGGTGAACCCAAACTTTTCCCCTTAGATTTGGAAAGGACTTGAAGAACGTATCTGCATACGAATTATGCACCACCAATCCCAGCTCGCCGACTTGGTAGACGTGCTCGCCATGGACTTCAATATTGTAGACCGGCTGGGTGACTCGCGAAAGGGAGACGCTCAGAACGACCGCAAGGCCATCGAGCCCTTGCAAGGTCTCACCGTCGGCTAGCTCAGCCAGTGGCACCCATGATTGCCGGTCCACCGACCAGACGGGGTGGATGGTCGTTCCGGTGATGGTCTCGACAGTGCCGTCGGGACCCAGCACATCCACGCTGGCTACGACGTGGACTTCGCGGGTGACAAACCGTGCGGTGACTACGGAGCCTTCGCCGTCAGCGATCGGTGGGCAATCGTCGATGGCAGTGACTAAAGCTAGC
>JAGWZB010000125.1 GCA_018969045.1 Planctomycetota bacterium
AGCCACTCTCAAATTGGAAACAAAGGCTGCTTAGGCAGGTCTAAAGTTCAATGACACAGCCCTCAAAATTCATGACCTACAGTGTCGGTGGTACCAGTTTATTTGCTGGAGTGCTTTTCCTGGCTCTTGCAACCCAGACGCGTACTATTGCTATACGAGCCCTGGGGGGTATGCTTTTTCCAGAGGGCTTTTGGGTAGCGATTAAGGGACGTTAGATTCAGTAGTCTTAGGGTGGCTCGTTTGTGGTGAATCAAATAAACAGGCAGGCAAAAGGTGACTTTGAATCGCTTAAGTATTACGGGCAACCAGATCCCTTAGGACTGAGGCAACTCAAGGAAGCGTGGGATTCGCGAGAATTGCTATTGAGCTTTTTTCAGCGAGATCTGCTGATTCGTTATCGCCAAGTTTTCATCGGGGTTCTTTGGGTTTTGGTTCAGCCGATCTTAGGTACCCTGATCTTCCTGTTGCTGTTTTACTTTATGGGAGCAAGGAAACTTTCGCAGAGCGATGCCACGGTTTTTTGGCAAGACGCATCGGTGATTCTCCTTGGGATACTGATGTGGCAGCTTGTGAATAACTCACTACGTGACGCCACGGGGTCGCTGGTCAATTACCGGCATGTGATTACCAAAATCTACTTTCCGCGGATGCTATTGCCCCTTTCGAGCTTGCTGTGCGCCTTGTTTGATTTGGCAGTGGGTGGAGTCCTCTTGGTCCCTTTAGCCGCGTGGCTTGGTCATTCGTTTCACTGGCAGACCTGCTGGGCTGCGTTTGCTGCTGTGCTGTGGCTATCAGCGTTTTGTTTTGGAGCCATCTTGTGGCTCAGTTCCTTGAATGCTCAGTATCGAGATGTCGGATATATCCTTCCTTTCCTTATGCAGATTGGGATGTTCCTATCCCCTGTGGTCTATGGGTTTGATCGAGTGGAAAATTCGCTGAGCAAGTTTTGGCAGATTGTCTATTGCGCCAACCCCGTCGCAAGTTGCATAGGGCTTGCTAGATGGGGGGTACTCGGATCACCCTTACCACCCGTGCTAGGACTGATGCTTGCAGGACTTATCACCATTGTGTTGGTGGTTTCTAGCCTTATTTGGTTTCAGCGCAGCAATCAATGGATGGCCGATAGGATTTGATCGCCATGGACGTTCACGAGGATACTTCTATCGCAATCGATGTCGAGGACGTCTCGAAGCAGTTTCGTTTAGGAACATTAGGAGAGCATCAACGGATCACAGAAGCGATTTCATCCAAGATAAAGGCACTGCTAAAGGGAGGCGCTTCTGGGGCCAGCCAAGGTGTAAAAGATTTTTGGGCTCTTCAGCACGTCAGTTTCCAGATTCGCCAAGGTGAGGTTGTCGGAATCATCGGCCACAATGGAGCGGGCAAAAGTACGCTATTAAAAATTCTCTCACGGATTGTAACGCCCACGTGCGGAAGGGTCGGAGTCCGTGGTCGTGTTGGAAGTCTTTTGGAGGTGGGCACCGGATTTCATCCAGAGCTTACCGGTCGAGAGAATATTTTCCTCAATGGTGCGATCCTTGGCATGAAACGTTCTGAGATCCGCAAACGCTTCGATCAAATCGTCCAGTTTGCAGAGGTTGAACAGTTTCTCGATACACCCGTCAAACGCTATTCTAGTGGCATGACGGTTCGGCTGGGGTTTTCGGTTGCGGCACACATGGAACCGGATGTTTTGATCATCGATGAAGTATTGAGTGTCGGTGATCAAGCGTTTCAGAATCGATGCATGGGAAAAGCCACCGAATTGGGTACTCAGGGTAGGGCGATTCTTGTGGTTTCGCACAACCTTGCTGCGATTGCGAATATCTGCTGTCGAGCCATGCTATTAGATCATGGATCGATCGTGTTAGATGCATCGCCTAAACAAGTGATCGATCGGTATTTGCAAGGAATGAGAGCAGACACCGGCACGGTGAATTGGAACACAACTTCAGCACCTTCGAGCGATCGAGTCCGACTCCATTCAGTCAGTATTTGCAATGCTGGCCGACAGTCTAGTAGTCATCAAGTCGACATCGATCAGCCGATCTGTATCCGGATCGATTACGAAGTCTTACGCGAGGATACGATCAACACCGTGCAGGTTCAGCTCAAGGACGAGAATGGTGTTTATATTCTCTCTTCGGCAAATGCGCCCTCGATGAGTTTGACTCAAGATGACTTCTTCTCAAAGCCGCTCTCTGTTGGACGCTATCGTACGGAATGTGAACTGCCAGCCAATTTTTTGAACGATTCACGCTATGTAATCAGCTTGTTTCTTGGACCGGAGATCGGCAAGCCTACGATCCGGTGCGAGAACGTTTTGGCTTTCAGTGTCCTAGATACCGGTGCCATGCGGAAAGAGTATTTGGGATCCTGGTACGGTCCTGTGATACGTCCTCGATTGGCTTGGTCGACCGTCGAGGCACCGCTGTAGGCGACCTGTTTCAGGTGAGGATTTCCTTGACGACTCTTCCATGGACGTCGGTCAAACGGAAATCGCGTCCTGAGTAGCGATACGTTAGTTTCTCGTGATCGATTCCCATCAGATGCAACAGCGTGGCATGCAGGTCGTGCACATGCACCTTGTTCTCGATCGCTGCAAAGCCGAATTCGTCGGTAGCACCATACGCCATACCTCCTTGGACACCGCCACCTGCCAACCAAACACTGAATCCATGGTTGTTATGGTCTCGACCTTTGGCTCCTTCGGATACCGGAGTGCGTCCAAACTCACCACCCCAGAGTATGAGGGTATCTTCGAATAACCCACGGGACTTGAGATCTTTGATCAGCGCTGCGATCGGTTGGTCGACTGCTTGGGCCTTCTTTGCATGATCCGCGATGTTGTCGTGATCGTCCCAAGGTTGGCCGTTTCCATAGAAGACTTGAACCATGCGTACGCCTCGCTCGACCAGTCTGCGTGCGGCCAGGCAACCATCAGCGAATTCACCCTTTCCGTAAGCATCACGTGTCGCCTGTGTTTCTTGATTCAAGTCGAAGACTTCTTGTGCTTCGGTTTGCATCCTAAAGGCCATTTCCATCGATTGGATACGGGCTTCCAAGGGATTGTCTAGACCGCCTCTTTGTTCCAAATGCATCGAGTTGATTTGTTTGAGCAAATCGAGTTGCTCTCGCTGTGCTTTTGGAGAAATCGCGGCATTGCTGATATCGCGAATCACGCTCTGAGGGTCCATCTTGGAATTGTTGATCTGCGCTCCTTGGTAAATACCCGGCAGAAATCGATTTCCCCAAAGCGCTGGACCTACCACCGGCTTGCCTGGGCACAGCACCACGAATCCAGGAAGGTTTTGGTTCTCGGTTCCAAGTCCATACAGAAGCCAAGAGCCCATCGAAGGCCGAGTCGGTTGCGTCTCACCGCTGGTCATCATCAAGAGTGAAGGCTCATGGTTTGGGATGTTGGTGTGCATCGAACGGATCACACACAAGTCGTCTGCGCAGGTGCTCAGGTGAGGGAAAATCTCGCTGATTTCGAGACCGGATTGACCGTGACGATCGAATTTGAATGGAGATTTCAAAAGTCCACCGGTCTTCCGCTCGGTCTTGAGTTCTGCTCCCGGTGGTCTTTGCCCGTCGTACTTGGCCAGCGAAGGTTTCGGGTCAAACGTATCGACTTGGGAAGGTCCGCCATTCATGAACAAATGGATGATGCGTTTGGCTCTGGCTGGAAACATCGGTGGCTTAGGTGCCAAAGGACTTCCCGAGGAACCAATCGATTGAGGTTCTTGACCTAACGCTCCATCCCCCTCTAACAAGTTAGCCAGCCCGAGGACTCCCAGTCCGGTGCCAAATCGTTGCAAAAGCGAGCGTCGATTTGGGTGGCTCGAACAGGCGGATACGATTTCAGAGGGATGGATTCGCATAAGGTGATTAATCCAGATACATGAACTCGTTGCTTGCAAGCAACGCTTGGGCGTACCGCTGAATACGACTGAGCTTGTTGAAGAGTTTGTCGTCATCGCTATCTTGAGCTTGCAGGTATCGCACTCCGATTTGGAGTTCGTTTTCATCTGCAGGGCGACCGTAGGCTACCAGATAGGCTCGGCGGACTTGATCTGAGGAATCAGGACCAGCCTCCTTTTGGATGCGATCGGCAAAGGCTTTGGACTGCTCGATCATGAATGGACTATTGAGTACAAAAAGTTGTTGCTGAGGGACAGTGGTCTCGGCTCGGGTCGATGCGGTGATGTTTGCATCTGGGAAATCGAATAGACGCAGCATATTGTCGAGTTCGTGACGACTGATGAATCCGTAAATCGTTCTCCTGGAATTGTTGGCATCTGCGAGATTGGTCGAGGGGCCGTGCAAGGTCTCATCGAGTCTGCCTGAGACAGCCAGCAGGGCGTCTCGCCATGATTCCACATCGAGTCTCTGACGATTCATCCGCCAGAGGTAGCGGTTGTCAGCATCGATTTGTGAATTGTGGCTGTCTGAGTCTGTGCTCAGTTGATAAGTCGCAGAGAGCATGATCTCTCGGTGCATGGACTTGACGGACCAGCCATTCTCTAAAAAACGCAAGGTCAGGTAGTCCAGTAGTTCGGGATGGCTTGGAGGATCTCCCAGTTTCCCAAAGTTATCTGGGGTTCCCACCAATCCTTTTCCGAAGTGATGTTGCCAGATCCGATTCACGATCACACGGGAGGTAAGTGGATTCTTGGCAGAAGCGATCGCGTCTGCCAACTCCAATCGTCCACTCCCTTTGGTGAAAGCCACAGGTAGCTCAGGGCTCAGGATTCGAAGAAACCTGCGAGGTGCCAGGTCACCTTGGTTGGCGGGGTTGCCTCGGACCATGACCTTGATATCCTCGGGTTTGGACTCAGCGATTCCATGAGCTATCGGATACATCGCAGGGGCACTGCGTCGGAGGTCCTCGAGTTCGCTGCGCTGTTGGGTTAGCGTTTCGCTAACTTCGGTAGGGAGCAATTTCTCCATGGTTTTGATGTCCATCGAGAAAACCCCCTTCTCTCCAAAGACCTCTGCAAGGAGATCGGACTTTGCGACTTGGATATCGCTTGGCGTCTGTGTATACACCCTGAACTCGACGGCAGCGTTGGCACCGCAGTCACCTCCTTGATCGCTACCGCTGTTGTCTAAACCACCCTGAGCCACAAATCGCAGAGCACCGTTGGGGAGTTCGTAATGGATTACCGAAGTCGAATGCGTTCCAAGTCCCTTGGAGTAGTTTTTGCCTGCGACTCGAAGCGGTTGGCCTGTAACTCCTTTGTTGAGATGCACTTCCCCATAAGACGCAGTTACGGATTTCCATTTCAAGTCCGTCAGAGAGACTTGGCCGTCGTTGGTGATCAAGACAGGCTCGATCCAATCGGCATGGTCACAACTTGGTCCATTGCCAGCATCCGTGACCACCAGATATAGCTCTCTTGCACCGGACAAATCGACATCGATGGGTGTAAGGGGGTTGTTTTTGGTCACCGAAGGGCTGATGTACCGAGCACCCTTATCGCTGTCGGTGCCGCTGAGTCGGGTCAATTCTGCTTGTTCATCGGGACTGATCGTACCATCGCGTTTTTGCAGCAATAGCTGCAGGTGTCTTTGAAACTCCAGGGCGGCGTTTTGATCCTCCGCACTCGAGTCTGAATCAGAACGGGCAAACCAATTTCGTAAAGATAATGGAGCAGACTGAGACTTGGATTTCAGGAATTCAACCCATCGTTTGAGAATCGCTTCATCAAGTTGCTTCTGTTTTGCGAAGTTCGCCAATCTTAGGGACTTGTCGTTTGCTTTTGCGGCTTGAAATTCCTTCGTGGCGATCATGTATTGAGCTACTTGATCGACACGCGATTCCCTCAATTTAGGGCCATGGCTGGCGATGGCTTGGTTGATTCCCTCCTCTAGCTTCTTGATGCGTTGCTGGCTCTGGTTGTATTGCTGGACAGCTGTAGCAGGCACCAAGGGAGCATTATGCAGACGTGAACTATGGAAGACGCCGGCTAAAGAGTAGTAATCCTGCTGTGGAATCGGATCGAATTTATGGTCATGGCAGCGTGCGCAGGAGACCGTTAACCCGAGGAATCCACGTGTGAGTGTATCGATTCGATCATCGAGCTCATCTGCAGCGGCTTTGGCTGCATCGGTGTTCTTGTAGTACTGCGCACCGAGGCCAAAGTAGCCCAGTGCGGCTAAGTTGCTGAGTCTTTCTGACTCGTCGATTTCCATCACATCGGCAGCGATTTGGTATTTGATAAAGCGATCGAAGGGCATGTCTGCGTTAAGAGCATCGATCACCCAATCGCGATATCGGTAACCACTGGTGTTGGGCTGAACACTAAACGTATGGGCTTGATCCTCGGAGTACCTAGCCACATCGAGCCAGAAACGTCCCCATCGTTGACCATAAGCGACCGAATCCAGAAGGCGATCGATCACTTTTGAAAAAGCAGATGCAGAGGTGTCGTTTAAGAACGCATCGACTTCTTCGGGGGTAGGGGGCAATCCAGTCAGATCGAAAGTCGCGCGTCGGATCAGTTTCCGTTTGTCCGCTTGGGCTACGGGCTTGAGGTTTCTAGCCTCCATGGCCGCTAATACGAAATGGTCGATTGTCGAGACAGGCCAATCTTTGTAAGAGGTCTCTGGGATCGGAGAATTGATAGGTGGAACAAAGGCCCAGAAATTTCGGGATTGCTCAATATCAATTTGCTTTTTGACGGGCAAATTGGATTGAGTCCGTGGATCGATTGCACCTTCGGATACCCATTTGGAAAAATCGGCAATGATGCTCTCGGGCAGTTTTCCTTTGGGAGGCATCTGGGTGGATTCGTATCTTAGGGCTTGGAGGATCAAGCTTTGGTCGGGTTGTTCTGAAGCAATCACCGGACCTGAATCTCCACCTTTGGTCAATCCCTGGGCACTATCGAGTAACAATCCACCGTGGATCGTTTTGGAATCGCTACTGTGGCATTCGTAGCAATGCTCGACCAGTACAGGACGAATCTTTGTTTCGAAGAATTCGATTTTGGATGCAAGTTGCTGATCGGCTATTTGCTCTTGAGCCCAACCAACCGGAGCCCAGCAAGCTGGCAACATGATACCGATCGCAAGCGCAAAGCCCGCTAGAGTCTTACGAAGCCGCGATGGTACTCGCATGGTCGATGGTGGCGGTGTTGGGGAATTGGGCACTCAGGCGAATCAAAGCAACGGCGATGAGGGGAGGGATCGCCCGTGGGGAGGGAGCCCGGATTATAACCGCCGGAACATCAAAATGCGATATTGGAACCCCGATTCTTTCGGTTGAGTCATCCCTAGCGTCGCTTTGGCCTAGATTTCTTCGGTGGGCGCTTCGCGTACGAACTCGATTGCCCTGAGCCTTCTCTGGGTTTTATTTTTTTCACCTTGCCGCTGATGGATCTGCGTCTACGGGTTGTTTCCGAAGCAGGCTTGCTCGACGAACTTGCCTGACCTTTCGTTTGGTTGCTATTTGTTCCTTTACTGGAACGTTTCTTCCGGGACTTTTCTTGATCGTGAAATTCGCCAAGCTCTCCATCTTGGGCATCGACGCTGTGAAACGGGTGTTCGCGGTCGATGGGAATCCGCATCCCGATGGTCTTTTCGATTTGCTTGAGATATTTCAGTTCATCGCCTGAGCAGAGCGTGATGCTTTGACCGCTTGCACCGGCCCGAGCAGTGCGACCGATTCGATGCACATACGCGTCGGCTTCGAGGGGAACATCAAAATTGACGACATGGCTGATTTCATCGATATCGATTCCACGAGCTGCGATGTCGGTAGCGATGAGCACGCGGATTTTTCCATTTCGGAAATCGGTCAAGACACGTTGGCGTGCGTTTTGGGAGCGACCACCATGGATTCCTTCTGCCGATATTCCATCATCAATCAACGATTTATAAAGTCGATCGGCTCCATGCTTGGTTCTCACGAACACGAGCACCCGCGTGCGGGTTGGATCCGAGAGCAGACGATCCAGGAGTTTTCGTTTGTTTCCTCGGTCGACATACATCACGCTCTGCTCGACACGATCGGCTGTCTTTGCCGGTGGTGTGATCATGACCGTGACATGTCGGTGCAGCAACGTGGAAGCGAGTTTCTGGATCTCAGGAGGCATGGTTGCCGAGAGGAAGACCGATTGCCGTTGTTTAGGAAGCAACCTTACGATCTTTTGGACATCGGGCATGAAACCCATGTCAAGCATTCGATCGGCTTCATCCAAGACGAAGTATTGCAGTTTGGACAGAGAACAATAACCTTGATCGATCAGATCCAGCAGGCGTCCGGGGGTAGCTACAACGATATGCACTCCCTTGGAAAGCGCAGCAACTTGGGGCCTTTGACCGACTCCTCCAAAAACCGTCGTGTGGCGAACTTTGGTGTGCCGACCTAGATCTCTTAAGTTTTCCGAGATTTGAACGACTAGTTCCCGCGTTGGCGCGATGATCAATCCGGTGGGCTGAGTGCGCAGCGCGTAGAGTCCGCTTTGATGGATTTTTTGCAGGATTGGAATCGCAAAGGCGGCGGTTTTTCCGGTTCCAGTTTGCGCGCAGCCCAATAGGTCTTTGCCTTCGAGCAACGGTGGAATCGCTCCGGCCTGGATCGGAGTTGGGATTTTGTATTCGAGGGCGCTGAGAGCCGACTGGATTTCGGGAATGATCGGAAGATCAGAAAACTGTTTCAAAACAAACGCCCCTTCGCCCCCTATCGTTGCATAGAGGAGTAAGCACAAGAATCATGATATGAAAGGTATTTGTAATACAAGATCGCTGGATTTATAAGCCCAATTGCTGGGATTGGGTTACAAGAGAATTGCGTTGACTACTTTCCCGTGAACATCCGTTAGACGGTAGTCTCGCCCCTGGGTTCTAAATGTTAAACGCTCGTGATCCATCCCCAGGCAATGCAGCAGGGTTGCTTGAAAGTCATGAACATGCACAGGATTTTCAGTCACGTTGTATCCTAGTTCATCGGTAGTTCCGAAGGTCAATCCGGGGCGAATGCCTCCTCCAGCCATCCACATGCTGTAGGCTTTCGGATGGTGATCTCGGCCACGCGAACGTCCCAAAGCTGCGTTGCTCTCGACCATCGGCGTTCTGCCGAACTCACCTCCCCAAACCACAAGTGTTTCGTCGAGCAAGCCACGGCTCTTTAAATCGCTCACCAAGGCCGCGCTGGCTTTATCGGTGGCGTTGCAATTTCCACGGTGATTCCCCAAGACATCGCTGTGGGCATCCCAGCCTTCATGAAAGATATTCACATAGCGAACACCTCTTTCGATCATCCGTCTAGCGAGCAAGCATGCACGGGCAAACGAGGGGGTCGCAGGATCGCAACCATAAAGTTCCAACGTCTCTTTGCTTTCACCTCGAAGGTCCATCAGTTCCGGTGCCGAGGTTTGCATGCGAAAGGCCATTTCGTAATTGGCTAATCGCGTTGATATCTCGGGATCGGAAGTTTCTAACAGTTGTTTTCGGTTCAATTGGTCGACAAGATCGATTGTATCGCGCTGCAGTGAACGATCGACACCCGGAGGATTCGATACATTCAAGATTGGATCTCCCTGGTTGCGAAATCGAACCCCCGTATGCACACTAGGCAGAAAACCACTGGACCACAGTCCACTGCCACCACTGATCCCGCTGCCAGTACTCATGACCACAAATGCAGGAAGGTCTTTCGTTACTGATCCTAGTCCATAAGTTACCCAGGAACCGATACTTGGCCGACCTGGTACTGAGAAACCTGTTTGAAAGAAAGTCTGAGCGGGAGCATGATTGAACTGATCGGTGTGGCAGGAGCGAATAAGACAAACATCATCGACGATTTTGGAAAGGTATGGCAACGCCTCCGAGATTTCCATGCCGCATTGGCCGTGTTTTGCGAATTGGAATTGGGGGCCCATGACGGCAGCATCCGAACGGATGAAGGCCAAGCGTTGTCCTTGTGTTACCGACTCAGGTAGCGGCTTACCTTCGATTTTCCTAAGCTCTGGCTTGTTATCAAAGAGCTCCAAATGGCTTGGTGCGCCAGCCATGAACAAGTGGATGACCGCTTTGGCTTTGGCACGAAAGTGGGGAGACCGCTGTGCCAAAGGATCGTCCTGAGAGACAGTTGTGTTGGCCATGATTGGCTCCGAGAGCAAGCCAGCTAAAGCTATCTTACCAACTCCGATGCCGCAATCCCTAAGGAAAAAACGGCGGGTGATCTCCAAACAATTCCGTTGAAAGGTATTCATGTTTTGAGCTATCTTTTGGTAATGAATTCGTCGGTGTTCATCAGTGCTCTGACCACGGCAGTCCAAGCAGCACGCTCTGCAAGAGTCTGCGGATCTGGGTCCCCTGCAAGGCTCTTTGCGGTCTGGGGGTTGGCTTGCATGCGAGCCAGTTGCTTATCGTGAAAAGCCATGACTGCCTGCAATTCGTCGGTCGACGGAGGACGTGAAAAGCAACGCTCGTAAGCAACTGTGGTACGCGCTTGTGTCGATGCGTGGTTTTCTACCAGATACTTGGCCATCGCTTGTGAGGATTCCATCATGGTCACGTCGTTGAGCATGGTAAGTGCTTGAAGAGGCGTGTTGGAGCGGTCTCGGCGAACGATACAGCCTTCTCCCGTGGGTGCATCGAAAGTATTGGCAAACGCATAGGGTGCGGTTCGTTTGGCAAACGTGTATAGGCTTCGCCGGTAACGGTCTTCACCAGAACTGGTAGTCCAATTCATTGCCCCATAAGTTCCCTCGGTCGTCACGCTCGGTGGTTGAGGGGGAAACACGCTTGGGCCAAACATCTTGTCGGACAATAGACCTGCGGCCCGCAACGATGCATCCCGGACTTGTTCGGCGTCCAACCGTACCCGTGGGCCTCTCCAAAGCAGAATATTCTCAGGATCCTTTTCATCTCCCAACGCATTTGAATGGCTCGATTGCTTGTAGGTTGCACTGGTCACTAGCATCCGATGCAGTTTTTTAAACGACCAGCCTTCTTCCATGAAAACGACGGCTAACCAGTCTAAAAGCTCTGGATGCGAAGGCGGACTGCCTTGATATCCAAAATCTTCCTGTGTTTTGACGATACCTCGACCAAAGAGCGACGCCCAAGCTCGGTTAACCACAACACGCGCTGTCAGAGGGTTGTCTGAACTGACGAGCCAGCGGGCAAAAGCGAGCCGATTTCGAGGCTGGTCGTTTGGAATGGGATTCAAAGCCGAAAGGACTTCGGCACTTACCGGCTCGGTTGGCTGCGTCCATTCCCCACGATGGTGGATGGTTGTCACTCGCGGATTCTCAGCAGGTCTTTCTTGGAAGACCAAGCTTGTCAGGAACGTGTTTTGCCTGAGGAGTTGGTCGATCTGGGTCCGAATATTTTGGAGTTCAGGGGCTCGGTAGAGGAACTCGTTAAGCAATTCTTTGCGCTCCGATTCGGTTAAATTTGGTCGATGTAGCAGTTCCTGTTTCTCCGCAGGAAGCGGATTGGCTTGGAACTGCTTTTGGTCTGTCGTGATGCTGATTCGGAAGCGACCTAAAGAGCAAGCATAATGGCGTCCAAAGAGCATCGTCAGATTGAGATTGGACGCCGTCAGTGGTTTCTCCAACCGAAAAATCGCTTCGTGAGCTTTGCCTTGACCTTGGGCACAGCTCCAACCCGTCTCGGCATTTCCGTCGATCGCATAGCTCGCCTCGGCTTGAGAGCCAAAATGGTTTTTTGCGTAGCTTTGGTCCGCCGAAGCGATTTTGACAGGATGGCCATCGGCGGTCAGTTGAAATTCGCCAAGTAGGAAGTCCCCTTTGGGGCCTTCGTAATACGCCATTCCAGGTCCCCGCGCTGGCAAGCGAGGGTCAGGTAATGCTTCGAGTCGAATCGCCGTGATGCCTGAAACTGGTCCGCCTAGATCGATCGTATAGGTATCTGATTTGGTGATATCGCCCGAGACGAAGATGGTCGAGTCGGGCTGGATCGATAGCAGTGGTAGATTCGAGTTCGCTTTGACAGGTTGGACAAATTGCCATCGAGCGGTTTTTGCCGATTGCTCATCGATCCACTTGGCAAATGCTTTTTCCAGGGAATCACGGCGACGCTTCTCGATATCGCTTGCAGGTATTTCGGTTTTTCCAAAGCTGACTCTCAATCTTCCGATCGTGTGATGGGAGCCGTGTGCTTGGCGGATCAAAAGGGAAGTATCCCCAAGAGTGTCCAATTCGGAGTCCAGTGTGAGTATCAGTGTTTTATTGGTCCGAATGTCTTTGCCCTGCACATCAACAGCCCATCCGGTTTCGGTCTTGGAGTCCATGACGGCGCTGGCAGGGTAGCCTGGTTGCTCTGTGTCGGCGGTTGCTGTTGCAATACGAATTGGTTGACCCGCCTTTCGGATTTCAAGTTCGCTAAGAACGAAATTTCCATGAGGTGTTCTTCCGGGTCCCTTTGAGGGTAAGGAGTCATCG
>JAGWZB010000556.1 GCA_018969045.1 Planctomycetota bacterium
TCCAGACAAGAATCTCAGGTTTTGTATCGACATCCCAATCAAAGAAACGGACCCCTTTTGCATCGGGAACTTCAAGCGTCAGGCTCTTGATGGGGCCACTTGGAATTTTGGCCGATTTGCCAGTTTGCTCCTGAAGAATCCTTTGCACATCGCTTAAATCCAAAAAGGCAAGTTCGTTCACATCGATGCTGCGCGCGTCGACCAAGCTCCCCTCGGTAGCTTTGGCCTCTCCAACCCATCCGATGATCGTCGAAAGAGCCGTATCGAGGTCCTTCTTACCCACTTCCAGGGCACCTCTTAAGTCGCTCAAGTCTTTTGGTCGACGTTCCATCTTCCACTTCCACTCGAAGGGTTCGAGCAATTTAGCCAGCGGCTCGACAAGATCGAGCACGCTGGGGTCTTTGAGTTGCACCAATCGTTGGATCAGCAAGCAAAGCAGATAGATGTTTCTTGGGTTTGCTTTTTGGGCTGCGCGTAAAGGTTCGACGGTTTTCTTAAGCACATCGGGCTCGACGGCACTCATCGCTTCTGCCGAATTGTTGAACTGAGTCGCAAGGAACGCATTGCCCGGAAAACGCTCCACATATTGCTCAAGCTTTTTGAGTAAACTAGCTTGTTCTTCATCCGCAATGATCGGGTTGGCTGCCGCAAGCACGGCAATCCATCGGATATCTCTTAGGACACTCAATTGGCAAGCGATCGGGTCCTGGGGGGCCGCCTGCATGTACTCGGAGATCGCATTTGCAGAGATCTCAAAGAGTCCAGGTAGCTTGGCTCGCAACTGCTCGACATCGTTTTTAGGGTCTTGCGCCAAATCGATGTTGTATTTGACGTTGGCAATCGAAGCGATCGCTCGATTCCTTAGAATCCCTACCGTACGGTCGGCACCCTGGAACTGATCGTAAAGCTCCATCGCTTGTTCATAGCGAACATTCTCTAAAAGCGAAGCAGCCCGGACAAGTGACTCAAACTTGGTTTGCTGACCACTTTGGCCATTACCGTTTTGGAGCGTCGTTTGGCCCGACCCTTTGCTCCAAAAATAAAACCCCAGCCCTGCCGCGATAACCAGCAAGCCAAGAAGTAACACCCAACCTAAACTGGATCGCTTTGATGACATAAAAAAGTCCGCCTAAGGCAAACCCGAAAGCACATAGCAAGGAAGCACGCGAAATAGGAGCAATATGCAAAACCATACGTCGAAGGCGACGGACTGCCATTGCACCCTACAGTGTATCGGGAGAGGAGTGGACGAAAACCACCGGTTCGAGGATCGCTTGGACCTCCGGAAGCGAGTAGTGCAAATCCCGCTGGTTTTGCGAGTCGACCGCACCGTGGACGGCCAAGTATTCGAGCATGGGGAAACAAGCAAATTCCGACCAAATATCGTTGTCGACCTGACAGCCTTGGATATCGATCACAACAACATTAGGGAATTGAAGTAGCGTTTCGAGCACATCGATATCGATATAAGTATTCCTGAGGATCACGGCTGAAATGCTCTCATTTCGGTGCCGATAAATCCTCTTGAGCGACTCAAATCCAGCAAATTCGCTCAGGGGCTCTGCACAGGGCGCTTTTCCAGGCAAACTGCGGGGCTCTAAGCAAATAAAGTTCCAATACCGACTCGGGACCAATTGATAGACCGCTCTGGAATCAGATGTCTTTTCCTCTAGCTCTTTGACCGAAACTTTCACAACCGGGCTCATCCGTTTGGAAAGTACCTGTGCGATCAAACCTAAAAACGCTAAAAGCATAACCACCAGCGAGAACGAGTGCAGGCCTTGGAAGGCGACATCATTGATCGCCGTCAGGGCCGATGTTATCAGTGCCAAGACCGATGCCCCCGCCACAAACAGCACCGCCGTTTTGCCGATGCTAGCTTTGGGACGAAGTGTTTTTGTTGCCATAAGAAATCGGTCCTGCTTACATCACCATCGTCACAGGACGCAAAGGAATACACAGTATCG
>JAGWZB010000557.1 GCA_018969045.1 Planctomycetota bacterium
GCAAGTGCAATTTCTTGCTGACATTAAACAAGCTCCCTTTGCGTTCGTTTGCTGGGACAACGCAGGGTTGCCTGCACCAATCGATCCATTGCCTCTCTGTGTCAACAGTACGAAGCCATTCAGGTTGTAAGGTTGCACTCATCCACCAGGTTTTACATCGTTTTGCCCCCTTTTGTTGGTCTTCTTCACGATACGCTTGTATCTGTGCGGATGTCGCCAATCCAACGTCCATCAATTGAACTTCGTCCATCACCCAAAGCGAATCTGCGTTCAAGAGGCCAAATTCAATTGGCCATCGCGCCCGCGAACTACCGTAGCCTCGGTTCAATGCCCTGGAAAGCAACATGTCCTGCGTTCCAACAATCACTGAATTACGTTCGGGATACAGGAACCAATCTCCTATTTCCTCACCACCGATTGCTTGATGCACATCGACATGCATGCTACTAGAGACATGCTCGTTGATTCGTTCGGCAAGTCGCTTTGCAAGGTCGTATGTCTGTTCTACTAACACACGCATTGGCAAACACCAGATAAGCCTTCGTGGCCAGGCAGCGTCTGCACGCATTGCCCGATGATACCCCCACGTTGCTATTACACCTTCCGTCTTCCCGAGGCCAGTAGGGACTCGAATCAACCGAGTATCGGAATCGGTGCGACTGGCCAAATCGCTTTGCCATTTTCTCGGCTCCGGATAGTCCGTTATTTTGTGGAACCAGTTTGCAAAGGTGATTTCGGGCAATTTGCATGTACTCCGTACTGTTGTATTTCTCGACTGACGCCATTTTACCCACCCCGGTGACACGTCTGGTCACTCGGCGCCACGATTGCAAAAAATTTCGCATCTCGAAAAAAGGTAACTCCAAAATGCCAGAGGGGGGTGCGTACCTAACAGCATTCGAAACCTAACCTCTCGGAATCCGGCTTTCAACTACCCTGTCACCCCATAGTTCGTGAAAATTCACAAAATCGACAAAAGATTTTGGCTCAGGTATTGCTTTATGACATGAGAGTACCGGGGCAATCGCCCACCGCAAACCTGAAACGAGCAATCGATGAAATGGGTCGATGCTTCTGGTGCTTTTTAAGAGGGGTTGCCATCGCTCGAACCCCATCCCAATTCTTCTCCTAATCACCCTTCCAATTGGCATCGCCAATTGACCTCGCTACCAATCTGGTTGGCAAGGTGGTTGGTATCTCCGATGGCGATACGATTACCGTCCTGGTCGATAAGAAACCGATCAAGATTCGGCTCGAAGGGATCGATGCTCCCGAAGCAAAACAGAGTTTTGGCAACCGATCCAAACAAGCTCGCTCTGACTTGGTGTTTGGCAAACAATTCAACATTAAAAAAGACAAGTTAGGATCGCTATGGTAGATCGCTTGGATTTGTTCCAACCGACGGTTTCGACATCCGCGCCACGATGATCCAAGAGGGTTGGACTTGACACTTCAAGAATTACAATCACGATTCCAACGCCGCCGCACTCGAACTACACTTGCTCCCTGGGACGTTAGAGATCGTCAAAAGCCAATACAGGATGCAAGCTCTGAAGGTGATCATTGGCTCAGCACGAGGTAGCTAGATGGATGAACTCGAGAAAAAACCAGAGGATGCGGATGCAGACTATGCTGCTTTCAGAGGCGGGAAAAAGCTGCAACAATAGCTTTTGGTTATTCGGAGTTCCCGTGGCATCGAGGCGATTTCTACCCAACCCAAGAGTTCGAATAAGTTCGCCCTTTGTTGGAAGAGTTGTTTTTGAGTCCTTCAAATGGATCTTTTGAATAAACTTGGGCAAAAGTGGCTGAAAGGCCGACACACCATGGATTGAATTAGCCTTCATCTCCATGCGCCCCCGTTGGTCTGTCAGCCCTTCGGGCTTTGGCGTTTCCTAGGATGGCCGCTTACCGGTGGTTATCACCACCGGCACAGGGTCTGTCAGCCCTTCGGGCTTGGAACAGCCAA
>JAGWZB010000558.1 GCA_018969045.1 Planctomycetota bacterium
AAAGCTTCCTCGAAGTTGATTTGCTCCCAAGTCGCCGACTCCTGAAGATCGTGAAGCAAAAACACCAACTCCGTATCGCCAATGCAAATCGTACAACCATCGGCCAAAACCGCTGTATCGGTTTTCGAACCATTGACCAAGGTGCCGTTCCGCGATGAGGCATCATAAACAACCCAATGGCCCTCCTGGTAAACAAACTTGGCATGAAGCCTTGATGCTCTTGGGTCGTCGAGTTGAATATGGCACTCTCTTCCCCGTCCAATCAAATTATCAATCGATGGAGTTAGAGGGAACTCTGCCTTCCGGTCTCTTCCGTTAACTACCTTTAAGTACGCGGACATCTCAATTGATTTTGCAAGGCGACTGCAAGACGTTGGAAGGCAGGAAAGGGTTGGCGAGGCGATCTAGCAGGGGACACTTGGCCCAAATCAAGGACAAGTCTCGTGAGCGTTCGAATCGGGTATGCGTCAAAGTCGGACTGTGCATATTATACACCTGCCAGAGTGGTCAAGCAGAATAAAGTTTCCATTTTGGCTCCTAAATCCACCCTAGAAAACCACCTTCGAGTCGCCCGAAAGGGCAACGCTGGGGAACTTCGCAGGCAAGAAGGCAAAGTTACTCACGATCATCATGAAACCAAATGTGATCATGCCAAGATACAACGCAATGCCAGCATGGACCAAAAAGGCCATGGCCAAGACCCAAGGCCGCGACAATCTTGGCCAAACCAAGGCCGCATAAGCGAGCTCCCAAAACAACGTCGCATGCGTCAACAACGAGCCTAAGGTAGGGTAACGCCCAATCCAAGTCAGATCCAACGACTGGTATTCAAACGAGGCGGCAGCAAACCACATCGCTGTTCCATCCCACCACATCCATCCGCGAGCTTTCCCAAGCCCCCCAAAAAAATAGATCACACACAAGTGCAATTGGATCAGTCGGGTTGCCAAGGTGTTTCGCCAATGCGCATCGCCCGAATCGACCAACTCAAATCGTCGATCCAAACTCCACCGATCACCGCAGCGAGAGATCGATAAATACATCGCCAACATCAAGACGATTTGGTCTAAGCCAAACAACATCGGTGCCAAACGATGTGCGGTCATGAGCGTCAAAAACCATGCCAAAGGAGTCGTCCAACGGCTCCAAATTCCCAGTGCCATGGCAATTCCTGCACCCAAGGCCGCAAGCTCGTGAATGCACGCAAAGGCCAGTGACTCTCGACCATCCAAATAAGTCCACTTCCAAGCATTTTGATGCAACAAACGAAGGGTCTGATGATCCAATAAGGCTGTCGGACCAAAGAAACTCTGAAGCCTCAGGAGCCATACAAGATGAATGTAAGCGATCATCCCGCCGGTCGCGATTCGTATCCAAGCAAGTACGCTAGAGTCCGAGGGTTTGAAAAAGAACGCATCGAGCGATTCCCAGAACTCCTTGGACCATTCCAAAACCAAGCGTTGGATCCCTGCAACTGTCATGGTTGATCCGCCTGAGTCGTAGGAACCGAATCCTCTGGTCCTTCGGGCAAGACAATCAAACTTCGAGAGTCATCCATTCGCTTGCCCCCCTGAAGAATCTCCTCAGGACTCCCAAGTGGTCGTTCAAGTCGTATCAGTTCGAGCGATTGCATACGGCCCAAGTTAGCTTCGAGCGATTTGGCCATCGAACGCTGCAGGGTCTGATAAAACAGCCGGTCGGAAGTCCATCGCTGTACAAACATCGGATCGGATTGATCCTCTTGAACCAAACGGCTCGGAGCGAACGAATTGTTGTAGAACTCCGAAAGCATGAAGTACCGATGGTACAAAAGCCTAGGCCACTGCTCTTTGCGATCGGGAAATATAAAGGCATCGGATCTCAAGGACTTTGAAGTCGTTAGGCTTGAAGACGACTCCTGCAAAGCCACCAAATGGCTCGGACCGGGATTGGGGGCAAAAAAGAAATAACCGTGGTCT
>JAGWZB010000126.1 GCA_018969045.1 Planctomycetota bacterium
ATCCGTTGTCGATAGGACTTGAATTCTGCGCTGAACAAATCGAGCATCCGACCAGAAGCAAAAGAGTAAGAAACAATCGCATTGGAATCGCTTGCAGATTGGAAAAGAGGGAAACTTGCACAATAAGCCTCATCAGACAGTCCCCGGAACTGTGCCATGGTCGGTCCAGTGACGCAGGCGAAACATCGGCACAACTACGACTTCGTCACTGTATCGTCTTCGGCACGCTACGATGCTATAGTGCGACAGTATAGTTTCGCATTGCACCAAATCCTCAAGAAAACTTGTCCAAAATCGATGGATTTGGCAGATGGGCCGCTTGGGAAGGTTCGGCAAACTCTTCGGCCTAGAGGGAGATTTCGTCATCGAGGGCCGCCAAATCCGACGAAGGCTCCAAGTCGTGTCGTCAATCTCTGCGAATCTCGCGACAGACACTACGTCAGGGGGGCCGTTCAGGGGTCAAGGATTTAGCGGCGCAGGGGTCCTGAGCGACAAGCCACTACTTCTTGCGATGGCGGATCCGGGCTCGCATTCTTCGCTTTTTTCGCCCGATTTTTCGTCGCCCACGGCCAGTTTTCTTTACACCCACGGATAAACCCTTGTGGAAATAGTCGCCAAGTAAATGAATAGGAAGATATTGCTTCGAGGGGGGGCTAGCTTAGCAACCAATCGCGACTTGAGCAAGTCCCGCAAGGATACTTGGGATAGGGAAACCCAAAAATGGCTCTTCAGCAATGATTGTGGCTAGGAGTAGATGCAACTGGCAATCTTCGTGCTCGTGCTCGAAGCCCTTCTGACAGAGTATGGGCCACCAGACTCTTGAAAATTCCGCAGGGGTCCAAAACCCAATTCGTTAGCCACAGTTGCTTTTCGATTACGATCACGAGCACGAAGTCACTGGGGCCAAAACTTCTGATGTTTTACCCGCAATAATTCCTGAAGAACCCAAAAAATGACTGGGAACTCAGGACGAATAGGAGAAGCTTGACGCGTTGGTTGACTTCTCGAATCGACTTCTTGTCGATACACTCATAGCGTGCGAGTCGGGCTCATAGCTCAGTTGGATAGAGCAACGGATTTCTAATCCGTAGGTCGTAGGTTCGAATCCTACTGGGCCTATTTTCTGGGAAATGATCATTTCCGTTGGCTACCATCCGGATCGACCGAACCCGGAGTTGTTGTTGGAAACCCCTCCTCCAGAGGAGCTGCCACCACCCCCTCCGCCAAAGCCTCCTCCGAATCCGCCTGAGCCTCCTCCGAAGGATCCGCCGTTTCCAAAGATGGAAGGACCACGGGATGAGGAACCTCCTCCGAAAACGATCGTTCCGGTCCGTGCGGCTTCGGCGGCCATCCGCTCTCTTCTCAAGCGTTCGGCTCTCTGCTGTTCCTCGATACGGCGTTTTTGAACCTCTCGTTCCACTCTTTGGATGGCGATTTGAGCCGCTTGATGGGCTTGTCTTGAGAGTTCTAGCACCGCGGTATAATTGCCTGCTTGTAATTGCGATCTAGCCGATTCCAATAAACGTACGCCAGGTTGGCCATCGATCCGCAGTCCCCACGGACCCGTCCAGTGCTCGGCGTTGTAGACCGATTCGGAGGCAAGCTGAAACTCCTGCAGCGCTTGGTTTCCAGCTTTCAACTCCTCGCTTAGTTGCTTGGAAACAACCGCAAGATCCGACTGAACCTCGGCTGCTCTGCGTCCTACGGCATGCCAATCTCCGTGGATCTCTTCGATTTGCTGCTGGACTGAGAGCACTCCTTGCTCCAATACGTCGACGCGACGGACTCCTTCTTTGGTCGCCGGAGAATCAGGGATATTGTCGGTCCTAGACTGCTGCACGTACTGCCGAGCCACACTCCACTGACGCACCGCACCCTCGACAGCCCTGGAGGCTTCTGCGTGCCCCTGATGGTCTGCAACCACCATGGCTTCCAATTCCGCAAGCCTCTTTTGGAAATAGACGATGACTTGGGCAAGCTCGAACGGATTGGTCTTTTGAGACGTCGATTCGACTTGCGCGGAAACTTGACCAACATGCTGTGCGAACTCTTGAATCTGACGGATCGTTGGGATCATCACCAAGCGATCGTCCTGGTAACCGAGCAATCGTTGTGCTGCGGCAACAGCCTGATCGAGTTGCTGCTGGTTCTCGACTACGCATCGCTGTAGGTGCTGCAGATGCTGTTCGACACGCACCAGTCTTCGATCGATCTCAGCGATGATCGTGCTTGCTTGTCGAACGGTATTGATTGCCCCCAAGACTTCTCCGCGCTGGTACTGCGCAAGGGCCTCCTGATGCAACTTAGCGGCTTGCTGCGCCATCGACTCGGCCCGCTGGAGCAGTTGATTGGCCAGCGTCCCGCCTAGCTGCCTATCTTGTTCATGGCTGTCGAGCGAAGTCGGGCTGTCATTCGATGGGCTGGCAGCTTGCGTTGTTTGATCACCGGTTTGTTCATCGCTGGTTTGTTGTCCGAGTGATTGGACGGGCTCGGCCCCAGGTTTTGACCAGCTCTTGGCGGGTTCTTCGATGATCGAATAAGCCAATCGCAGGGATGCTGGGGTGTACTGGTGTTCCACATCTTTGAGTGTTCGGAGCAATTTACCGCAGCGGTCGACCATCGATTCCAGTCGCGATTTCTCGAGCCTTAGCGTTTGATCGAATTCTTTGACCGTGGCCTTGGATGCATCCATCCAAGTCTTGGCTTTTTCGACTTCAGCATCACAGCCTGCGAGGGCTGCTCGGCAACCATCGACTTTGCCTTGCAAGAGCAAGGTCGAGGCAGCTTCGAGATTCTTGCGAGCCATGGCAGCCGCATCGTCTGGATTGAAGCGACCTTCGACCAAAACTTGGTTCTCGGGCAACCGCAGAGACTTTGCAAGCTCCTCTCGATTGGACTTGATGATACCGGGCAACTGGGCGAGTTTTGGCTCTGTTTGCTCTTTCAATTGTTTCGCAAGTTGCAACGCCAGCTTAGCTTTCTCCAAAAGTTCATCCATCGATTGACCAAATGCGTTGATCTGCGGCGCAATGGACTCTTTGGCGGCCAATTCAAAAAGGCGATCGGCATGTTCGGATCGCTCGTTAAGATCTGCATCGATCCAGTGGGTCGTGTAGCCCATGGACTTGAGCGAGTCGGAGATGGTTCGCAGTTGGGTAAAAAACTTCCCTCGGTATTCGGCGATCAAGGTTCCGAGGGTCATGCCTTCAGCGAGTTTTCGAGAGGCTAAGCTCACGGGTCCTTGCATGGCCGAGACCGCATCATGGCTCGATAGCGATTCGGCTTGGGCTAAATCCTTCTGAATCGAAGGGATCAAGGTGTCGAAATATTTTGGAACGGGGAAAAATCCGTCTTGAGCAAGTTCGGCCAATCGTCGTTCTTGATTGACCATCTTTTGCAGGTCCGATTGGCAACGGTCCAATTCATCATTGACGCGTGTTAGGGAGTCGTCGATCACCTTGAGAGAATCGGTTGCCCTGAGTCGTTTGTTTTGAATCGCCTCAAAAATTTCGTCAAAGGTCATGACGACTTCGTCAGGTACTTCCTTAGGGACTTCCTCTCCGGTTTCTACAGCGCGCTCGCGAAGGATCTCCATCACGATGCTGGGCATTCCCGTGGCTTTGGTGAATTTCAAGGGTTTGCCCGACAGTTGCCGAATACTCTCTTCGTAGGCAGTTGGACTGAAGTTGTTGAGCAACTTTTCCCAAAACCCAGGGGGGTAGACCAAATCTTTGGCTTGGCTGATCACGCGGCGCGCTTCCTTGGACATGATGAAAAGGTCGTCGATATCCCCGAGCGTCCCCTCTCCCATCGACTTTGTTTTACCGGTGTAGCCTCTTTCTTTGATGCGATCACGAGAACCCAGCAGGTCCGCACTTTGGGTGAAGAGTTGGTCAAGACCTTCGGTTTCTTTGGCCACCGAAGCTTCACGCTCCTTGAGATTCTCGACGGCCTGATCCATCGCTGGTTTTCGCTTGCGATGAAAAAACCACAGGATTCCAGCCGTGATCAGTCCGAAAATACTCGATACAGTCGCGATCACCTGACGGACTAAGCGGTTGAAGGCTGCCTTTTCTGCAAGCCTTTTGTTCTCGGATTCCACCAACTGATTTCCCTCGCGAATCATTGGCTCGAAGCCGCGCATTTGCTCGATTAAGTCCAAGTCGCCGTTTCGGAATTTGGCATCTGCAAACTCGAGTTCTCTTCTTGCATTGGTGACCACACCGTTTGCCACCCCATTGGGTGCTTTGACCAATTGGCCGATCTGGCCTTCAAGGTCCTTGCGATGGTCTTGGTATCCACGGACTGCCGCGTATCCATTGAGGTATTGGTCCATTTGAACACCCAGTTGCCTTAATTCTGGCAACGTGCTGCCGGCGGTCTCGAGTTTGTTTTGCTGAGTCAATGCATCGAGTTTCGCTTTCCAGTCGGCCAGGGGCGGATTGGCCAGTTCGCCAGTTGCCGCTTGATTGGTTTGGCGAAACTCGTTGGAGTCTTCCTGGACCTGCTGGTAGACTTCACGCAGATGCGAGATTGCTTCTGTGGAGCTTTGAAAATCTCGCTGTTGTTCGAGTTCACGATTGCGAGCCGTCTCGGTCTCGGACTGAATCATACGTTCTAGCCGCTGATTGATTAGCTTGACGGTGTCTCGAACGGCATCAACGACGCGCCCTCCGGATCTCATCGCCCGCAACGCTGGCTGGTCGAGTTCGCCGAACCAGTGAGCCTCCCCCAATCCGCGTCGGTCCTGAGCCTCAGAACCAAAGTAGCTGAATTTGCGATTCTTGAGCATCAGCACGAAAATCGCTCCATCGTTTTCATGAGTGATCGGATGAACCAATTCCCCAAAGGTCGTTTGGTTGCTTAGCCCCATCCCTAACGCTACCTCGACGGCATCGATCCCAAAGAGCGATCGACCATCAGCGGCAACGTAGTACTCCCCATCGTTGCTTTCCATCAAAACAACGGTCCAGTGAGGCGCGTTTTGGGACAGCCATGCTTCTAGTTCTGCAAGTTGCTCTCGACCGGCTCCCACATCACCTTTGACATACAAATGGCGATCGGCAGACCAAGTGCTCAGGACATCCTGGACTCTTTCGATCGATGTATAACCCAGCTGGGCATAATTGGTCGAATTGGCCCTGTCTTGAGCCAAAACAAGAGCGGGCAACACCCAGCACAGCAGGCTAAGGGCCCCGAGGCGAAGGATTGTCGAAGCCGAGAATGCAAAGTCTTCGCACCAATATCGGTTGGACCTCAGGGGGTGCGATAGCGTGTAATTGAAAGCCGATTGCATTGTGGACCTGTCAAAAAGGTAGACCGATAAAATGTGTCTTGGAAACGGTGTCTTGGAAAAGCTTGTACGGGAGTTCTGCGGATGCATCCTGACGAGTCACCCAACACCCTTGAATTCTATCACCGAGCCTTGGTATTTTGACCCATCGGATGGAATTACGGAAGGGTTGCGAATCGTTGGATGCTTTGACGCAGCAGGCTGGCCCATTGATCCAAAAGATTCTGCGAAATTGTCTCGCTAGGTGCATACAAAATACACACGATTGCACAGACCGTCGCATCGATCTTGCCAGCCATCGAATCTTTCACCGGGCTTCCTAGGGGTTTTTCCTCACTGCTGCCTCCGCACACAACGATGAGATTTTCTAACTCAAGTTCCTGGCCGGCGCTATTGAAAACGTAGCGTTCTGCTGGTTTTCCCAATCGGATCTGCATCCGATCGACGAACTCTTGGCGATCGAGCATGGAAATCGGCACACCGAAGCGGACCGAAATCGCATTCAGGCAATCGACCGCAGGGTGCACCCGAGGAAACTTGGATTCATCCAAGCATCTTGCCAAGTACTCCTGAGCCGGTTTGCTCCTTCCCGAAGGTTTGTATCCACCCTTGCGCAGCAGTCGACGGATCGCCTCCCGCCTAGCTTCCCACTGAGCCGTTGATTTTTCGGCGATCGCAAGTTCGCATTGCTGGTCGATCCATGCATCGAGCTCAGGTGTTGCTCGAGCATGGCTTAAACCCTCAAGTTCGAAGACTGCGACATTTAAGTAATCCAAACGATTATCGATCGAGATCATGTTGCTGTTCCCCCAAGTCCCCTTTTCTACTTTTGATGCCTACTTGCCGATACAAAAGCGACTGAAAAGCGCGTCCAGGACATCGTTGCTGGTGACGGTTCCTGCAACTTCGCCGAGTTCTCCAATCGCAAGACGCAGTTCTCCTGCGACGATTTCATCGCCGGCTGAATCCAGCAGAGCTTCTTGCGCGTGAGTCAGACTCTGTGCGGCCGTGCTCAAGGAGGCTTTGCACCGCACTCCGGTCATAGGTACTACATCCACAGATTGTTGGTGCCAAAGCTCGATGGCTTGGATGAGCCCTTGACGCAATGCTTCAAGCCCTTCGCCGGAAAAGACGCTCAGTTTGAAACTTCGCTCAATCGAGAGATACCAATGCAGTTGCTCCTGGTGAGGTAAATCGCATTTGGTCCATACGCCCCAAAGTCTTGGGCACTGTCGGAAAAACTCTGAGTTATCTGAGGTGGCCTGTTCCTGGACGCTGTTGCACAGAACTACCAAATCCGCGTCGCTTAGAATTTCCCTGGTTTTTTCTTGGGCGATCGCTCGTGGACCAGGCTCCAGTACCGATTCGAATCCGGCGGTGTCGACCAAGTCCAACTGCATTCCTTTCCAGCGAACTTTGGTGCGTACATAATCTCGTGTGGTGCCAGGTATATCGCTGATGATCGAGATTTCAGTGCCGCTAAGGGCATTGACCAAGGAGCTTTTACCTGCGTTGGTCGGACCGACAAATGCAACTTGGAAATCGACGCCCTGGCCTTGTCGATTTTCAAGTTGCTCAAGCAGTGAGGATACTTGTCTTTGGGCGTGTTCTATACGCCCGCTGACTTCGCCGGGTTGCACAAACGCGATGTCTTCATCGACAAAATCCAATCCGGCTTCCAAGTCAGCCAGCAGGTTGATCAAGTCTTGCCGTATCTGCTTTAGAGGAGTTGCAAGTCCACCGGCAAGCTGCGTCAGCGCGACTTGGAACTCACGCTGGCCCTGGGCGTGGATCAGACCCAGGACCGCTTCGCACTGCGTCAGATCCATCCGCCCAGCTAAGAATGCGCGCAGTGTAAACTCGCCAGGACGAGCCAACCGAGCTCCCGAGGCTAAGACTCTTTGCTGAACCTGCTCAAGTAGAATCGGGGCCCCTAGCAGATGGAGTTCTGCCGAAGGCTCTCCGGTGTAACTGCGGCGATCAGGCCAGTAAAAAACATCGACCGCGATGCATCCAAGCTCTGGCAATTCGATGCGACCTGGGTACCTGCGAGCATGGTTGGATTCCAGGAGGGATTGATCCAAATCCTTAAAGAGTCGACGAAGGATTTCTAGGGTAAGCGACCCGCTGATGCGAAGTGCACCCCGCAACGCCCCGGAGCTCCCGGTGGCGTTAGGTGTTCCCGTTGCGATCGCGCAGATGGTCGATTCGGTCTCGAATTGCACTGCCTAAACTCCAGGTTCTGTAAAGTCCGTTAAGACTGGATCGATTCCATTGGAAGGATATCGTATCATGAAGCGATCAAATTCCGATTCCCTTCATGGATTTACGATGGGCATTGATAAACGTTCCTCTGCGATATTGCTTGGGCTGATGCTCCAAGCTGGGTTGGTCCGGGCCCAGATGCAAGGTACCCAGGCGCTGAGTCAGCCTCCTGACCAGATCTGGATCCAATCGCTTGTGCAGACCGGGGCCGCCAGCTTGGCCATGGATGTCTGCACCAGTCGCACGGACTTGTGCATGCCCGGCTCGAACGCTCATGCGCAATGGAGAATGCTCGGGCTGCATGCCCAAACGGTCGCGTCGCTTGAAAAGATTGACTGGAATTCCCCCTTCGACGGCCTCTCTGCGATTCAAAACCAGTTGGTGATGTCTCCATCCACCAAGCGATCTACCCCAACGAACGCCGATGCACAGGGGGCTCGAGATCCCTGGATCCGATGGAAAAAATTATGGTGCTTGAGGCTGATGCAACAGCACGCGCTGGCCGCCTACTTGGCTGTCCCCAGTAGAAAAGAGCACCAGCAATGGCTCTTGCAGTCGATCCGATTGGGACTCGATGAGCTTGAAGAGCTTGAACAAGCCGTATTGAAAATGGAACCAGACAAACCGATTCTGACCAAGTCTCAGCGGGAGACTAAAGACAAAACCCTACCCAACGAAGTTACCGCGGCGGAAATTCTTGATTTGAAAGGAGAGTTGGAGCTGCTCCGGATCGATATGCTCTACCAACGCTCTCAGTGTTACCCCTACGGGAGTGACGAACAGATTTCTGCAGCGACCCAAATGCTCTCTTCGATCGATCGTGCAAGCAGTCAGCTTCCGGCAACCTGGACCAATCGACCTTTGCTGAACCTGGCCCAAGCCGAAGCTCAGTTGCAACTTGGACGTCATCCAGCGGTCCAAAAGAGCCTTGATGAGCTTTGGAATTCGCTCGGGAATTCTCTTTCTTCGGAAGCAAAAACATGGCAGCAAAGCGCAGCTTGCATGGCGATTCGTTCTGCGCGAATGACTCAGAAATGGGAACTTGCGGATGCCTGGTTTGCTCGCGTTGGAGATTGGAAAAACTCTCCTGAACTGGCTATTGAAAACCTTGCCATGATGGTCGATCGCAAGCAAGAAAGGTCGGTGGAGCCTGCAGATATTCTCAGTATGCGTAAAGCTATTTCGGAACGTTTCGGCAAGTACTGGGAACAGCGAGTCGATGCACTGCTTGTGTCGGCAGATTCCTCAAAGCTATCTGAACAAGCGGGTGTTGGAAACTCGATGTCCTCGCTGGAGTTGTTTCGGATCCAAGCCCGACAAGCGTTGGCCGCCAAACGATTTCAAGAGGCGATTGAAAAACTACAACAGGCAGAACTGGCGGCATCCAAATCGGGTAAGACGCTAGAAGCTTTTCAGTTCGCGCTGCAGATTGCAGCGGTGCTCGAGCAGATGCAACAACCCAGCGCTTCTGCCGACGAATTCTATCGCGCCGCGATCAGTTATCCAGAAACTCCCAAGGCCCCAGATGCTGCCCTGATGTCGGCTTGGTTGATCAGAAATCCGGAGTCTCCGTTGGACATCGAGTCCCAAGCCAACCGGCTTGCAACCTACCTTCAAAGGCTCAAGGAAACGGCGCTGGTTTGGCCGCAAAGCGAACCTGCAGATAAGTCGATCCAAATGCTGGAAACCCGATGGCTTGGTTCCGGAGATTTCATCGCAATGATGGACTTTTGGTCAGACTACCTGACCAAAGAACCCAAAGGGCTTCAGCAAGCTACGGCCCGCTGGTTGCTTGGGGCTCTGGTAACCCAAGAGGATTGGTTGGAGGGTTCGGTCACCGATAGCCCCAAGCTGACCAAGTCCATAACTAGATTGCAAGAGTCGATCCTTCAGGCAGCAAAGAGCCAGGAACCTTCGGAGCTCAATTCGTCAGCTACCCAGCAAGCCCTATTGGAATGGTTCAACGCGCACCAGCCAGATCGACGCTGGCACAGAGATTCAGATAGCTGGCAGCCTCTTGTCGATTCGGACGATTGGCTCGGACAGCTTGCAAGTACTTGGAATCGCTGCGAAACGGCTTGGCAAAACGGCTCGCTCAGCCAGCCGATGCTCCAGGAGCTTTTGGCGCAGCGGCAGCTAGCCATGGATCGCGGAGTTGGCACTAACCCCCAGGGCACCCTTCGGTTGGATCGCTTCGTTGATTTGGTGCAGATAGAAACGCAGGCCAAGGATTCTGGGCAGCTAAAAAGGGATCTTCAAGAGAGGATAGCCAAAGAGCCAAAGTCGCTCTGGTGGGTGTACCGGTCTGCAAGAACCATGCAACGAACTGACGGACTTAGCGAAGATTCGCTGGGTTGGTATCGTCAGATGGCAAATGGAGTTAAGCCGGGCTCGGAGCCTTGGCTGGAGGCTCGAGCCAGATCGATTCAAGTTTTAGAATCGCTTGGTGATAGCGTCAAAGCAAAACAGCTACGCGATTTGGTAGTCGCATCCTTTCCGGATCTTCCTTCCAAGTGGCAATCGAGGCTTGGAGTCAGGTAGAATCTGGCGCGATGAGTTTTGGCGATTACTCTTCAAAGCAAAACAAGTGTTTTTCGCCTCGGATGAGAATCTCTCGATCGACCAGTGCAGGGGTTGCATCGACCCCTTCGCCGACATCGTTGGTCGCAAGCACTTTGAGCTCGGGGGAATCTTCGATCACAACGACCGAGCCACCCCGGTCGGTCAAGTAGATGCGTCCATCGGCAGCAACCGGAGAGGCGTAGGTTCTACTGACGCCGGCGATCCGAGAGGCCGCGTACAAGGTCTTTCCTGTTTTGGCTTCGACACAGGTCAAAAGTCCTGTCTTTTCTTTGTAATAGTACAATCGACCGTTGGTTAAAAGGGGAGAAGCCACATCCGGGGTATCTTTGTTCTGAGACCAAAGTACATGCTTGCTCGAATCGAGTTTGCCTCGACCTTCGAGGTCGAAGGCACCGATGTAAGAACCTCTAAAACCGCTGGCGACGTAAGCCACTCCTTGGGAACTGACAGCCGATGCGCAAGGTCGCTGGGTTTGCCCGCCGCATTGCCAGAGCTCTTTGCCAGTTTTTAAGTCGTATCCACGAGCTGCAGTCTGTCCGTTCATAATGATTTGCATGTTGCCTTGAGGATCTTGGGCAACATGAGGGGTGGCCCAGCAGGTTGGCTCGTCGCGTTTGGTTTCCCAAACCGTGTTGCCGGTTTTCTTGTCCAAGGCATAAAGCATCGAGGGGCCTTCGTGGTCCCATGGTACGATCAGCAAATCACCTGCGAGGGTCGGAGAACTACCTTCTCCAAATCCATTGCGAATCTGCATATCCCCTAAGTCTCGTGACCAAACAAGCTTGCCATCGATGCTATAGGCAAACAGGCCTCGTGAGCCGAAGCAAGCGTAGAGCATCGCACCGTCGGTGCAGGGGCTTGCAGAAGCAAATCCGTTGGTCTCGTGAGTCCCTTCATGGGGACTTGCCGTCGTGGCCTTTTGTTCCCATAGGATCTTGCCATTTAGGCGATCGATGCAATAGACGCGAAATTCGAATTCATTGCGATTTTGGGTAGCCACAGCGCTGGTGACAAAGACTTTTTGACCCCAGACCACCGGCGATGAAGATCCTTGGCCAGGGATTTGCGTTTTCCACTTTAGGTTTTTTGCTGGACCAAATTGCGCGGGTGGTTTGGCGCTGGTGGATGTCCCGTTTCCTAAGGGGCCTCGCCATTGGGCCCACTGGGTGTCCGAATCTTGGGCGCAGGCGAAGCAGGAAAAACCGATTGCTAAGCCCCAAGTAGACAGAAAAACGGTGGAAAAAAGGTGTGGGATGGTCATGGTCTATCGAAGCGGTGAGGGAAAAGTCGAAAATTCAATTGGATTGCAATTCCAATCCGATCTATCTAGCGGCGTTTAGTTTAACGAAATTTCAGAGTCCTGTTTAGAATTTATAGGAAATCGTCGGTCGATCGACTTTGTCAAGCCTCGAAGGGGGGCTTAAGCTTTAGCACATGACCATCAATCAAACACTCAACCAGTCGCTTGGGGAACAGATGCGGGCCGAGGAGTTAAGCCTCCGGTCGACCGTTCCGCCGTCCCAAGTCCCTGGTTACAGGATGGAGAGGTTGCTTGGGCAGGGGGCTTACGGACAAGTTTGGATTGCGACCAATCTGAACACTGGCCGCACCGTTGCGATCAAGTTTTATCTGCACCGGGCTGGGGTTAATTGGTCATTGCTGACACGCGAAGTCAGGAATTTGGTGTCGATGTCGGGCAATCGAGCGATTGTCCAAGTGCTCGAAGTGGGATGGGATTCCGAGCCTCCTTATTATGTGATGGAGTATTTGGAGAATGGGTCTTTGGACGACCACATTAAGAATCGCGGGCCAGTCAGTGTGCAACGAGCCGTGGAGCTCTTTACTGGGATTGCGATGGGGTTAAACCACTCCCACGGCAAGGGGGTGTTGCACTGCGACCTCAAACCTGCCAACGTGCTGTTGGATCAGGACATGCAACCTCGGATAGCGGACTTTGGCCAGAGTCGCCTGTCCAACGAGCAGACACCATCGCTTGGGACTCTTTTTTTTATGGCCCCTGAGCAGGCAGATCTCAACGCGGTTCCTGATGCCAGATGGGATGTGTATGCATTGGGAGCGATTCTCTATTGCATGGTTGTTGGCACGCCACCTTATCGCACCCCAGAGACGGTATCGACGCTTGATACTGCAAGCAGTCTGTCCGAGAGGCTCAAGCGGTATCGGGATACGATCCTAAAGAGTCCTTATCCTAGGGG
>JAGWZB010000559.1 GCA_018969045.1 Planctomycetota bacterium
CTTGAAAGATTCTCGCTTGGTCAGGGTGATGGGACTTCAAATAAGCCTTTACCTCGGGGTTGTTTAGCAGAGATCTGACATAGATCACTAACTTGAGTAGGTTCGTGGTGTACTGCCTGTAGAGTCCAGAGTAAAAGTCTTGCTGCTGCTCTGCCTCTTGGAGCTTTTTGAGCAAGCTGCTTTTCCTATCCTCGGCCTGCGTCCAAGGGGTCTTGGGATTATTCGGTTTCGATCTCTTGGCTGCAGGGGTTTTTAGGACCAATCCGCGTGCAAACACGATGCTGTAGTCGTTGCAGGATTCCATCAGTTTGAGGATTTCAAGTTGGCGATCCTGTTTTACATGTGCGAGCTCGCGTGCGGTCTGAAGATGAATTTTGTTGGCGTTAAATGCCTTCTCCACTTCAGGGTGCAAGCTCGCCAGTAGCGACTTGTTTAGCCTGTGAGCTATCCCTTGCATCCCCAGCGCACCGGCGATAGTTTTCTCGTCTAGCTCTTCGAGGGACTTTCGGAGCATCCGCATCTCCTGAGAAGCGCTAAGCGGGTTTACCATCCGATTACCTGTTAACCCATCTCGGCTACTGTGTACCAAGCATGGAACCGTCTCGATCCCCATATCCAAAAGGATCCGGTACCGGAGAGCGCCATCAAGGATCTCGTATCCGTCCTTGAGGGGGTAAACGATCAGCGGTTCGATCAAGCCAACGGCCCGCAGACTCGCTTCGATCCTTTGCCGATACTTCTTGGCAACCTTACGCTCGGTCCTGGGCACCAGCTTGACGATCGATATGTCCATTTTCCTGATTTCATCGGAATTCGAATTCTTAGTGCTCATGACACGTCCTCCCTGGTTGCTGGTTGTTCAAATCGAAAGTTGCCTGCCAAATCAGGGCGTTTGTCCAGATTGCAGCTAATCAAAAGTTCCACCAAGGTTGGATCCTTCAGTAGCGAGTTGACCCCCTCGAGCAGAGTCATGAATCGGTTCTCTTTAGATTTCGCCTCGCGCACAAAAGAAGTTTTCACGCGAGTCGACTCTGCGATGTCCTTTTGGAGTTGCGTTACGGAGTACTCACGTGGGGCACTGGCTTTCTTTGATGTCTTAGACCGGGTGGCGATGATCCGTCGTGCTTGGGCAAAGTTATTGGTTGTTACCAAGCCCTCTGCAAAGGCGTCCATCAAAAGCCCTTGGATCTGCGAGTCCTCGGTCGAACTGACCTGAATTGCAAAGCTCATCGGAAAGACCCCCGATTCGACGCCTTGAATCAGTCGCTCCTCCCCTTGTTCGATCAAGCGTATGATGGATCGGACATAGTCCTCGGACTTGCATGCGATCTTGGATATCTGCTTGGTATCCAAGCCCTCGTCTTGCATCCGCTTGAGCTCGCGAGCAAAGTCGATGCTGTCGGGCTTAGTGCGTGCAATGTTCTCGATCAAAGACTGCAAAAGCGCATCTTTGCGAGAGCACGTTACAACTTCTGCCGCCACATGGGTTTTGCCAAGTTGCTTGTGGGCAAGCAATCGGCCTTCCCCGCATATCAGCTCGTAAAACCCAGTTGATTCCAGGTAGGAATCGTTCACACGGATCGGCTTCATCAGCCCCGTGTTCCCAATGCTCTGGACATTCATGTCGAACTGCTCTTTGTCCCGATTCCGAGAATTGATGACCTTGACCTTATCGATCGGCACGTCTTCGTACCTCCGCTGGTCCATAGGCAAGATGTTGTTAGGTGGTTTCATAGAAACTTGGCTCCTTACAAGAGTTGCTGAAGAAAGTTCAGGTCCGCTCGTCCGAACAGTTCGGTACGAGTCGATGAACTAGTGAATCGCAAAAGCCTGGCATCCAGGCCGAACCTCGGTAGCGCGATGAATCCGAGGATTTTGAAGTCCGCTGGCTCCGAGAGTAGAACCCCGAGCGTCATATCGATCACGGGTCGAGTGTCCCGTCGAA
>JAGWZB010000560.1 GCA_018969045.1 Planctomycetota bacterium
AGCCATTTTCATTGGAAGAGCAGATCATTCCCCTAGCGCACCAGAAAACGCGTGGAGCTATTTAGTACATCCGGCCGATTCTTCAACATCCCACGGATGATATAACCTGCCTCCTTCAATGCAAACGCACTTACCCTTTCCGATGCAACTATCGGAAATCCATCAACCTCGATACGCTGAACGTAATACTCTGGTACCCCACCTACCCGGAATGCCTGGACCCTTACAAGACTCTCAATCGCTCCTAGAATCTCATCGCTTTGGCCCAATACCACAAACTTATGCCCAAGCGTCGTTTGGATCGTCGTCTGCTCGCCAGCTTCAATCATCCCATTGCTAACTCGTTGATCCTGGGACTTGACCCAAAATACTTCAATGCGCTGCTGCGTCCCATTGATGATCTGCAAACGAGCCTCTTGATGATCTTGGACGTATCCGAACAGTCGATGCGTCCCTACACCTCCAAAGCCAAACAAACAAATCAAAATCCATATCGCGCGATCCAAACTTGTATTCATACGATGGATTTCCTCCTTCCTGGGTAAAAGGAACTAACGCCTCAAGGAACCATTGGCTCGAAATCGACTCAGTTGCCTTTGATGGTGAGGATCGCGAGGATTCAATCTTTGACACGCTAAAGAAATCTCTATCGCACGATCCGTCTCCCCCTTCGCAAAATACACCTCCGCAAGAGTATCCAAGTAAGTGTCCGTCGGATATCGCTTAGTCACCTCTAGCGACAACTCCAAAGCACGATCTATCTCAAAACCACACTTGACGGCAAGCCATGCTGCATTGTTGGCGATCAAGCTATCCTCTGGGTACTTTCTAAGATGCTCTTGCATCGGTGCATAATAGATCATAAACCACTCTTTGAGCGTCTCGCGATCAAACTTTTCAAGTACCCAAGGTACTGCGTCTATCAGTGTGTTGATCTGCTCGGGATTCAGACGGTAAGCCGACTTAAGAAATCGATCCGCCTTCTGCCGATCTCCCTGCTGGACCGACTGCCAAAATCCACTTGCAAACACCCGCTCATATCTCCATGCCCATTGCGACCAATCCAAGTCCCATCCCACGGAATTTCGACCCAAGGAAGCTCGAAGATTCCTACTAGCCGATGTGTCGAACTCTTCAAACAAGTCGAATATACAACTCGTCAACGAGAGATCAAAATTTCTTGCCACCCGCTTCGGAAAATCAGGGGCCGTTTGATGGTAGTGATTTGCAAGCAGCGATAAGTTCCAACCCCAAAATACATCCTCCAACCACAGATTCCCTAAACTCGAAGGAAAACAGTCGTATTGCAATTCAAGAAACCGCGCTATCGACTCAGGCAACTCGAACCTGACCCCCTTTCGCATCTCCCTTGAATACGCAGCGAAGGCCTCCATCCCTCCCGAACATGTCAGCACCTTGCGCTCCAAGGCCGCATGTGATGGTTGATCGTCCAAGTGACTAAGTAACTCCGAAGCCCATTGGAAGACTTCCAACCCCCCATCTCCTCGTGTGAGCAACTCCTGAACTAGCTCTTTGGACTGTTGAAACTCTCCAGCCTTCCAATAACAACGTGATCGCATCAAGTCCGCACGGACTTGACCGCGAATACTCTCAAGAAAACCTACAGACTGCTCTAGAAGTCCCATCACTTCAAGCGATTCAGCCAAATCGATGATTACCCCTGTCGGAGTAAGCCCCTGAAGTACCTTTGTTGTCGCCGCAGACCGATACAGATCCATAACCTCTTGCTCGGACCACGCCTGGGGCAAGATACCTTGATGAAACGCTTCTAACCATTCGATAACCTGCAATTGAGAAGCTTCCAATCGCTTTGTCCTAATCGCATGATAGAGCGGATAAGCCGCTTCCTTCATATAAGGAAAAGCCTCTCGGAAGAGATCCTCCACGGTTAACTCTCTTTCCTCCTGCGCTTCGGGAAATCCTG
>JAGWZB010000561.1 GCA_018969045.1 Planctomycetota bacterium
CGCCTGCCTGAGGAGAACCACAGGTAGCCAAACGGGTGGCTTGTCCATGCTCTGGCTGCGTTGTCTGAGCCAGTCCAACTGCTCCGAGGCTTTATCCCACGATTGCGATTGGTAGAGAGCTTCGGCTAGATCGTACCGTACAGCAGTCTCGATTTCGACGGATTGCTGCTTTGCTTGCAATGCGAGTTCCAGTTCCCGTATCCCACCGCTCGTATCCTGGGTTTGCAGCAGAGACTTGCCATAGAGGTAATGAGCATAGGCGACCCACTCTGGGGGACAGCCCAATTGAAGCGATTCCTGGGTAAACCGTTTCGCTGTTTCCCAATCCCCTTTTTCCAAAGCCGAGCGGGCGAATCGGATACGAGCTTCGCTTGTAATCGGTGCCGCAGGAAATCGCTGGACGAGGTGGAGCAGCAATGCATCGGATTTATCAGCGAGCCCACTTTCCATGAGGGCCAGGGCGACTTCATAACCGATTGGGGCCGGCACATCCGCCCCCATAGCGAGGTCGTACAGAGCCTCCAAATCGCTGGCAATATCGACTCGGTTCAGTTTGCGCTTGGCATTGGTCTCCAATAATTTCGCCTGTACTTGATGCACTGCTTCGTTCGTCTTGCCGCTGAGATTGCCCGTCTCGCGGATCACCTTCTCCCATTCGCATAGTTTGGCGTAGGCTTGTGCAGAGCCCAACCGAGCCAGAACTTGTAGCTTGGGATCGTTCCCACAACTCTCGCTAGCTTTTTCAAAGCATCGAACGGCACCCGCCGGATTGCTCGGGAGTGTGAGATATCCCAATTCCATCCACGTATTGGGGGCCGGCTTGTACTGGCAGGGCCACGCCTGTGCCTCCGTCGGATTCGACTCCTGCAATTCCGCTTGCTCGACGAGTTTCTCCAAGCGTTTTTTAGCTTGCTCCAATTGCCCTCGCTGAATTTCCCACTTGGCCTGAACCAGGTGTGCGCACTCCAACCATTGGTTCCAGGCTTTGGATTGGATTTGCGAGCCTTTTGATTTGAGCCTGATTTCCAACAGCTTGGCGTCCTCCAGCCAAGTCTCTAGCCCCTTCGCCGTCCGCTCAGAAGATTCTGCATTCCAATCTGCCAACGCGGCAAAGTATTCGCATTGAAGACTGAGTTCCGATCCTTCGCACAGTTTCGCGGCTTCGCGAAATTCACGACCCGCCCGCGGGAAGTCGTTGTCGGCGAATGCCGATGAGGCGCTGCGAAAAAGGGTAGGTAGATCTTGAGGTGCACTAATCGCAGCGGCAGACAGTTCCGGCACGAGGTTTGTAAAAATTGTTACAATCCCCCAGCTCAACAGCAAAATCATGGGAGCTGATTTAGACATGAGCATTCAACGCAGTCGAATAGGATTGAGAAACATCAACCCTAGTCACTACGAAAATAGAACGACTGTATCAAGTGGTCTTTACCAAGTTTTGGAATTGTGGAGAAACTGGGCTAATTAGGGTGGCGGATTCCATTCCCATCGTGCATAAGGACATGCGAAATTACCGCAA
Source organism: Planctomycetota bacterium (assembly GCA_018969045.1). GTDB lineage: Bacteria > Planctomycetota > Planctomycetia > Pirellulales > Pirellulaceae > JBKCUI01. Next base: position 1,520 of record JAGWZB010000561.1, read on the forward strand.
GATCGACGTCGTTTATTGGTTCATGAGGAGGAAGAGTACAACTATGGGGATTATCAAAGAATTTAAGGACTTTATTCTCAAGGGAAATGCAATTGACCTGGCCGTCGGTATCATCATCGGTGCGGCATTCGGTTCGGTAGTGAACAGCCTGGTCAACGACGTGATCATGCCCCCCATCGGGGCAGTGATGGGCGGGGTTGATTTCAGTACGATGAATTACAAACTCGTAGACGAAGTCCCGAAAGGTACGAAGCACCCCGTAACGCAATTGGAGGTGGCCAAGGACATTCCAGCCGTTGTCCTTAGCTATGGAAAATTCATCAATGCGATCATCGCTTTGTTGATCCAAGGTTTCGCGGTGTTCCTGATCGTCAAAAGTATCAATTCCATGAAACGCAAGCAGGACACCCCAGCCGC
>JAGWZB010000127.1 GCA_018969045.1 Planctomycetota bacterium
CTGAAAACCGTAGCGATGGGTACCCCGGAGAATCGAGGCTGGACCATCGAGGGTGATCCGATATCCGCTGGGAATCGGCTCGATTCGGTGCATGAGTTGGGCCAGTTTGGCGTATCGCAGGATCGCTTTCCAATCACCGGTTGCTTCGACGACGATTTGTCTTGCGTCGAACAATGCGGCTTGAGTTTGCGCGACGTTGTAACGGGCCAGTAGATCGGTATCGTTTTCTGGTTCGTTGAATTTAGTCAGTCGATGATGTTCGATGATATCGGAGAATAGTTGTTGTTTCAGGTCCTGCCAGGTGGTGTTTTCCGATTGCGCAATTTTGTCTTGGACATCCAAATACATGTGATCCAGGACGGACTCGACGTTGGCGACCAGTGGGTGCAGGGCAGCAGCTTGTCGAAAGACACGTTGTCTCAGTTGAGCGGTTGTTTTAGGTTTACCTGCATCGAACTCGGATCGATCGTCGAGCAGTTTGCAGAACGCTCCGACACGTCGTATGGGGCACTCGGGATCGGCTTCGAGAATTTTCTGAATTTCTTGGTGGAGCGTTTTGCGCATGGTGCCAATTCCGGATCGATACACTTGGCACATTTCTTTGGCGTAATCGATGTAGTGAGCGTGCTTGTTGCGACTGAGGCGATCAGGAAGGACCTGGCCGTCGACGTAGCTTGCGATGGCGAGTTCCTTGGTAAGCATCGTTTCTCCTTCGGTTGCGTGACCGCTGAACTTCTTTGGTATGCTGGGCGACGACTTCGTAGAGGACGGCTCGGGAATCGCCTCGTTTTCTTAAGATGCGTCCGAGTCTTTGTTTGGCTTGACGGGTAGAACTTTTGCCACCGAGCACTACGGCAACTTTGACTTCGGGTAAGTCGACTCCTTCGTCGAGGACTTGGTTGGCAACCAAGGCTGGGTAGATGCCATCGCGTAAGCCTTCGAGATAGTCCAATCGTTCGGATTTTCCGCAGTGGCTTAGAAGGCAAGGAATCAGGAACCGCAGTGATATTTCTCGGGCCATGGCGTTGGATCCGGTGAAGATAATCATCGGTTGGCCCAAGTGCAGGCGAAAGAGGTCCTCTAGGATATCCAATTTCTCCTGGGCGCGATCTTCGATCGATTCTTTTTCACGGTAAAGTCTCATGATTCGAGATGCTTGACTACCTTGGGAAGCTTCGTTGCAAAGATCCTTCCATTGGAATCCGGGCTGTTCTGTTCGTCGCTGATGAACGAATTCAGAGATCTGACTTGATAGTTCCTTGTAGCGAAGTCGTTCTTTTTTCCCCAAGGATACAGGGATTCGCACGACATCAAAGTCCGCAAGAGTGCTGCCTTTGACTTCCTGGAGCCCCAGTTCGTAGACGATTGGTCCGATCAGCGTCTGAAGTTCCTTGGAGTCGGCGTTGAGCGTTGCGGTGAGTCCTAAGCGTTCATGCGCGATCGAGCATCGTGCTGCATCGGATCGAATTGGGCCTGTCAGATGATGGCATTCATCGAATACCAGGAGTCCAAACTCGGAACCCAGTTGCGCCGCATGGATGCAAGCGCTGGCATAAGTAGTGACGCTTACAGGTCGGACCACGCGGCGTTGATCGCCGATGATTCCTGCATCGATGCCCAATCCTCGGAGGATTCGTCGGTGCCACTGATACATCAGATCTCTGACTGGGGCGACGATCAAGGTTGGAATAGAGCTTTGGGAGATGATCGAGAGAGCCACTTCGGTCTTTCCTGTTCCGGTGGGCATGACGACGATCCCACGTTTGGAAGCGGACCATGATTCGATGGCTTTTTGTTGTTCGGGACGGAGCGTCGGGAGGTTCTTCTGATGGCTGAAGGCTGCAAGGGCACTTGGGCTCAATGCGTCTGGTTGGTGAACTTGAGACTCAACCCGAACGTTTTGATCGACGAGCGTTCTGAAGACATTTTGGATGTGCTGGTGGTGGTAGGCATCGGATCGCCATCTAAGGATTCGATGGTCCCAAGTCCAAATCTTTGGGCCAAACCACGCTTCGAGTTGATCTTTAGAGGTTAAGCTGCATTCGAGCACGAGGGTTCCTGCGTCGAATGTCAGTCGAAACCACGGTTGCTCTTTAGCCAACGTCTGGATATTCCTTGTGCACGTGCCTAGTTGGATTTTAAAAGACTAAACGGGCATCTGGGATCTACGGAATTCGAAGTTCATTAGGTATTATAGTATTGGATTTTCAGGCGGAATTCCAAGACAGAACCGTCGTAGTGGGACTTTCGCCGCATACCCTTGAGATAACTGGAAAAATCTGAGATGGCTACACCTGCGGATCGAGACACGATTTTGGATTTGACGCAAAGGCTTTTGGTTTCAATCACGCGAGGGGATTGGGACACCTACAAGGAGCTTTGCTGCTTGAGTCTGACTTGTTTTGAACCCGAAGCGATGGGCAATTTGGTCGATGGATTGGAGTTTCATCAGTACTATTTTAATTTGCCAAGCGGCCCGACGCCTGTTCAATCGACGATTGTCGCACCGCACATCCGCATCATGGGCGAAGTGGCTGTGATCGCATACGTTCGTTTGACTCAAAAGATCGCCGATGGAAAACCTACGACGGTGGCGATGGAAGAGACTCGCGTATGGCACAAGCAAGGTGGCAAATGGAAACATGTCCACTTTCACCGCAGTCCCGCCAAGTAGTTTCCTCAGGAGCTTAGCATGCATTCGTCAGGCTTTCTGCGAGTCAGTGCAATTTCAACGCGAACAACTGTTGCTAATCCCAAGCGTAACTCGTTGGCGATTCAGCAGGCACTGATGTCGTTTCAATCGTCGGATGTGGTCCTGCTACCGGAGTTGTGCCTGAGTGGATACACGTGCGGAGAGCTATTCCTGCAAGAGAAACTCTTAGAGAGTTGCCGTAGCGAGCTCATTACGCTGGCAAGTTCTGTGGGTCGGCAATTGGTTGTGGTCGGCTTGCCCATGGCTTTCTGTGGTCGGCTTTACAATGTCGCTGCCGTCCTTGGTGCAGGGCGAGTGCTTGGACTGGTCCCCAAAACCCATCTTCCAAATTACGGAGAGTTCTACGAAGCTAGGTGGTTTAGTTCCGGTGCAGAGGCTGATTTTGAAGTGGTCGAGTTGCAAGGGCTTGGCCAAGTCCCATTTGGAACGGATCTGCTATTTAGCTCCGGCAAAGCGACCCTTGGGGTGGAGATTTGTGAAGACCTTTGGGTTCCTATCCCGCCAAGCAGCGAGCAAGCGTTGGCTGGTGCCAATGTTTTGCTGAATCTATCAGCTAGCAATGAGACTATCGCTAAAGCGTCGTATCGCAAACAACTTGTGATGGTCCAATCGGGCAAGTGCATCGCAGCGTATGCTTATAGCAGTGCGGGTCCAACCGAGAGCACTACGGATTTGGTATTTGGCGGCCATTGCATGATTTCAGAGAATGGCTCGATGCTCGGGGAGTCCAAGCGTATTGGGACTGGATTGGAGATCGACGCGCAATCCAATATGAGTACAGCAGTTAGTTTTACAACCGCCGATATTGACTTGGATAAACTCGATCGAGATCGTCGTGCCTTTCAAACCATGCATCAAACGGCCGATCGAAGTTCGTTGGAGTATCGGATGATTCCATTCGATCTGTCGGTCAATCCGGGCTCGTTGTGCCGCTGGGTCGATCCGCATCCGTTCGTTCCGGCATCGAAGGAACAGCTGCACGAGCGATGTTCGGAGATATTCGAGATTCAATGTGCAGCCTTGGCAAAGCGAGTCGGTCAATTGCCTGCAGATACTCCGCTTTGTATCGGAGTATCCGGAGGGCTAGATAGCACATTGGCACTGATGGTATCGGTGCAGACCTGCAAACGCATGGGCTGGCCGACGAGCCGAATCCTTGGGATGACGATGCCGGGATTCGGGACGACCCGGCAATCCAGATCCAATGCCATCGAATTGATGAAGCATCTGGAGGTTGAATCTCAGGAGATCGACATCCGCGAGAACTGTTTCGAGATGTTTAAGAGTTTAGGCCATCAGCCCTTTGGAGTCAGTTTAGAGGGGCTGACGTCCAAGACGCTTCAGGTCAAGCTAGAGAGGCTGCCTGGGGAGAAAAGGCATGATCTGGTGTTTGAGAACGTCCAAGCAAGGATGAGGACGATGATGCTCATGAACCGAGGATTCGTGCTTGGTACTGGGGACATGTCGGAACTTGCGTTGGGCTGGTGCACTTACAATGCCGATCACATGTCGATGTACAACGTCAATTGCTCAGTCCCAAAGACCCTTGTGCGATTCCTGGTCCGCTATGTTGCTGAGAATGTTGCAACGAGCCATGTAAGCAAGATACTTATCGATATTGTCGAGACTCCGATTACACCGGAGCTCTTGCCACTGAGCTCCGACCAGAAGGTTGTCCAGACGACCGAGGACTCCATCGGGCCCTATGAATTGCATGATTTTTTCCTTTACCACATGGTCCGCGGTGGAGCTTGTCCATCCAAAATTCTACTGTTGGCAGAGCATGCACGATTCGATACTCCGTACAGTTCCGATCAAATCCGCACCACTCTCAAAACGTTCCTCAAACGGTTCTTTGCCTCTCAGTACAAGCGATCCTGCGTTCCGGATGGCCCGAAGGTTGGGAGTGTATCGCTTTCGCCAAGAGGAGATTGGCGAATGCCCAGCGATGCGGATGTTGAGGCTTGGCTCTGCGAGCTAGGGTGATAGACTCCTGGGACGGCATAATCACTTTACGAAAGATTCATTGATGACCAGTTCCAGCGAAATTGCTCTCGAAGTTCGCGAGTTTGTCGGGAAGTGCAAAACCGTCATCCTTTCGACGGTATCAGATACTGCCGAGCCCAATGCGAGTTATGCCCCATTTGTTCATGAGTCGGGTACTATCTACGTTTTGGTGAGCGGGTTGGCCAAGCATACGTCGAATTTGCTTTCGACAGGTCGCTGTCATGCGATGTTCATAGCCGACGAGAAGGACTCGGTCAACGTGTTTGCTCGCAAGCGGGTCAGTTATGCTTGCGAAGTATCGCTGGTGGATAGGGAGCAGAGTGTCGCAAATTTGGTATTTGAAAAGATGCAGCAACGATTTGGTCCGACGATTGGGATGCTGGTGAGTTTGCCCGATTTTCGATTGGTTCGACTTCAACCAGGCCAAGGGGTCTGGGTCCGGGGATTTGCCCAAGCGATTCCGGTCGAAGGGATTTAAGTTCAAACCCAATGAGAAATAATTGACTTTACAAATAATTTGATATAATTATGCTGGTTGCTCGACAAATTGACCGATTCGATCTAGTGGGATTCCCGCTCTGAGACCTGTGACAATCCGTTTGGGGTGAGATTGGTGATGAAGGCATCTATTCTGGAAGTTTTAAGTCTCGTGCAGCGTCTTGATCCGAGCGTCAGAGCCAGCAAAGAGAAAGTGCTCATTGAAAAATTTGGTGGTGTACTAGATTCTTCTCAGGGGGGGCGAGAAGCTTTCCGGATCCTTATCAGCGACAAAGATCCAGACGTTGTTCCTGACGCGGATGAGATCGCCAAGGCCATGTGCCGTATTGTTCGAAGCAATTGGAGAGAGCAGGCCAAATTCAATGCAACCTCAAAGCGGCGGGATAAGACGGTTGATGCGCTCGGGCGCAGGATTCCTAGCGTTCGTCCGATGAATCGCGGGCTGTCTCAATAGGGTGGCTAAATTGAAATATCTTGCACTGATGCCTCAATCGCCGTTTTTCTACGGCGAATTCCTTAGACTACTCTAACTGCTGTGGTCGGCTTGCACGATAAAGCGACCGTTGTTAACCAGTCCGCTGAAGTATCAGCATTATCCGCTTGATTGGTATCTGAAAAATTTAATGAGGCTTTTTGCAAGGGCTCGGTGATCGACGGATGAGGATAGCAGAGTATGTCAGATATGTATTGGAAATTGGAGCGGGGCTACCCATCGAGTGCCCAAAGTGGCCGGCGGATGTTTTCGCGGTTTGCTGTTCGATCTTGGATCGCTCGGGAGCTTTATGCAACTTGGGGGTTAAATTCTTAATTGAAGGAGAGGGCCAGCGAACGGGAAGAATAGAGGGGTTTGTAAATCAAGCAAAGCTGTGGCGGCTGTCTGCAGGGGCAGATAAGGATGCGATCGATCACGCAAGATCGTTATGGAATCATGTTGTTGATCAAGGAGGCGAACTACAAATCGCCGATTTAGGGTCGATTGATGGGGAAGATTCTGATCTCAAGAAGACTGTCTGCGAGGCTCTCGTGACTCTATGTTCACTTGCGGATGAAGTTTTCGCGGGTGTTGGTATTTCACCGGCTGACGAGAATCATGACGAGGTTGATTTTTGGTTGCGATGTCAATCGCAGCTTATTTCCGATCCTGAAGTCAATTTTCCAAGTCGTTTAGGGAGCAATCTTTGTTCTCAGATTAGAAAAGATTTATTGCGAGTTCTACCAAAGGCTCAGCCTCCACTTTTCGGCCTCTCGACACGCTCTCTGACGAACTATATCTGCTTAGCACCACCGGTAGACATCCCTGTCAATTGGTATCAAGGTTTTAGAATGTCAGGGGACAACAAATGCAATATGCTTTTGGTGCCTTGGCCATTTGAAGTAACACCATCCCAAATTGTTTCCATCAACGAAATAGACACGGGAGATCGTGTTGGTTGGTTTGGGTATAAACCGGATTCTGACTTGGATGAAGAACTGATTAAAGTAATCGAGGAACTTGTCGCTAACTCTGAGCGCGAGGTTGGGCAAGTTGATATCGTTATTCTACCTGAGACCTCAGTAACGCCTCAGCAGTACAAGAAAGTTAAGGAGATTTTGGCACGTAGGGGCATATCCCTTATCGCTGGGGTTTGCGAGCAATGTATTAAGGATGCGGAGAACGTAGAAGCTCGCCTCGGAAAGAACTATGCCGCCATGTACTTCGCACCGTCGGAAAATGCACAGGTGGACTCTGAAGTAGCTGGATACGATATTTTTCAACACAAGCATCACAGATGGAAGATCGATGAACGTCAAATTGAAACCTATGGAATTGCGACACAATTGAATCCGCAAGGAATTTGGTGGGAAGGCATTTCACTGACTGAGCGGGCTTTGAATTTCTTTGCTCTCAGGGATTGGCTTTGTAGTTGTGTGCTAATATGCGAGGATCTTGCGAGAATTGATCCTGCGGGCCAATTCGTAAGAGCTGTAGCACCGGATCTAGTAATCGCGTTGCTGTTTGATGGCCCTCAAATTCAGACCCGTTGGCCTGCTTATCATGCCACCGTGCTTGCGGATGATCCCGGTAGTAGCGTTTTGACTCTAAGCTGTCTTGGAATGACACGGCTAAGTCGACCTAGAAACATGAAGGATTCAGATATTCATGAGTCGAGTCGAGTCGTAGGAATGTGGCGGGATCCTCGCAAGGGCCATGTCCAGATTAAAATACCAACGGACAAGGCTGCTGCGTTACTTACGATCACGAGATTCGAATCACTCGGGGCAACTGCGGATGGACGTAGCAACGATCAATTGATGGGAGGTCCTGTGTTTTCGAGCCTTTTTTACATCGGACTCAAACCCCGCTAACACTGGTTTTTAGGGATGATTCGTTGGAATGGCTAGGCCCCGTTTTAGTTCTCGACTCTCCGAAGAGGAATTCCTAAGTCACTATTGGCTCAAAACCGAGCTTGCCGAGTGCTGCAGGAAATTGCAATTGCCTTCTAGTGGATCCAAAGAGCAACTAACCCAGCGAATCGCCAATCGGTTGGCGGGGCGTCAAGTTCCGAGGGTTCCCAGTCGCCAAAAGAAGCAAGAGCCTCTCGCCGATGAGTTGACTCTCCAAACCAGGATCGGTCGTGGGTGGACCTGTTCGAACCGGCTTAGGCAGTTCTTTCAGTTGCATTGCGGGCGCGGATTTCGTTTTAATGGACCCTTGCGAGAGTTTCTAGCCAGCGGCTCTGGGGGAACCTTGGGCCAGGCCATCGAGGTGTATCGTGCAAGTCTCCAGCAAGGTCCCCGTTCGATTGGATCTCAATTCCAATACAACCGCCATATGCGTGAGTACAAGTCCAATCATCCTGGTTGTTCGCATGCCCAAGCCGTGGAGGCTTGGTGGCAAAGACGTGGAGGCCGATAACAGGTGCTTCGTTATTTCCCGGTGCGTAGGGAGTCGAAGTATTCTCGCAGTTGATCGCGTTGGGCTTTGGGAAGTTCGATGTTTTCGATCGCATCGGGATCGTCTGGTTGAGCCGATTTGACCGCTTCGCGAACTTCTTCCCGCGTGAGTCCCTTGCGATTCTTGCCGCCAACTTTTTGACCGGGAATCATTTCACCCTTGCGCATTTTGTCGCGAACTTGCGCATCGTATTCCTTGAAGCTGGCTTCTTTCTCGTCGCGTTCTCCGATGCCTTGGCCTTCTCCTTCTCCGTCTCCGTCTCCGGGTTGCCCCTCTTGATTTTGGCCTTTGCCTTTCCCTTTTCCCTTCCCTTTTCCTTTGCTTTGGGACTTGCCCTCGTTTCCTTCGCCTTCACCCTCGCCTTCGCCTTCACCCTGGCCGTCCCCCTCTTTTTGGCCATCACTTTTGCCTTTACCCTGGGATTTGCTTCCCTGCTTTTGGCCGGACTTTCCTTGCTTATCGCTAGGTTTCTTACCACCGCCTTGGCATTCCTGGCAACCTTCTCCGTCGCACTCTTGGCACTTGCTTGATTGCTTGGCGTCTTCGATTTGTTCCATCATCTCTTCGAGTTCATCGGCGGCTTGCTGATCTTCAGCGAGTTCTTTGAGTTGATCTTGGATGTCCTGCATGGCATCGCTAGCTTCTTGGCTATCCCCTTTTTTGAGGGCCTCTTGAGCTTTATCGAGTTGCTCTTGGAGTTTCTCCATGGCTTGATCCATTTTCTCACCATCTTGGAGTTTCTCTAGTTTTTTTCGTAAGGATGCGATTTTTTGAATGTCCCCATCCTTTTCGGCGTTACTGAGTTCGTTTTTAGCTTCTTGGATCAGATCGTTTTTCTTTTGTCGCGCTTGTTCCAGAGCGTCTTTCATTTGCTCGAGTTGTTTTTGGAGTTGGTCGGATTGGCCTGGTTCTAACTTCCCAGACTTGAGGGCATCGATGAGCTTCTCCATTTCGTTTTGTGCTTCTTCAAAGTCACCTTCTTGGAGGGCCTTGGCCATATTCTCTGCGGGTCCTTTGTCCAAATCTTTGAGGGCTTCGAGGGCCTGTTTCATTTGATTTGAATCGCCGAGTGCTTCCTTTTTCTCAAGAAGTTCTTTTTTGATTTCGTTAAGATCGGCGATTGCTTCTTTGGCCCCCAGATCGGCTTTCGCTTGGAGTTTTTTGATTTGTTCTTCGACGCGTTTGTACTGGTCGATGGCTTCTAAATCCCCTGACTCTTCGGCTTCTTGGCGTTTCTTCTGGATCGCTTTGAGGATGGGTTGGGTAGCATTCTTGACGTTGGTAGATTTGGCGAGGGTTTGACTTGCAAGTACCTGCGTGGTGGTGGGTGTTGCGTCGGGAACCCAGAAAAGGGTGAAGCAGGCGGCAAGCGGCAAGGTGACCCAAGCCCATTGAGGGGCAGGACGCACTGGAAAATGGTCTCTAAGGTCGATACGATCGATTTGTTTTTGGGCGTCCTCGATGAGGGCTTGGCCGATGGGTGATTGCATTTGATCTGGAGGGATCGCCAAGGCGCTTGAGCACCTTTCACGCAAGCGGTACCGCTGATCGATTTCGACAGCAGCTTGGAGCCGTGTGGGTCGTTTTGACCATGCGATCCAGAAGGCGAAGATCAACGCAGCCAGTCCCGACCCGATCCACCAAGCCCAAATCCAAGTTGGGGAATTGGTCAAGGCAGTTGGTTCCAGAGGCCAGATTTTCGGGATTAGCAGACCGAAAAAGCAGAGGCTAAAGCAGGCCACCAACGACCAATTCAGCCAGAAGAGCCAGCGGTGGAAGAACAATCGACGGAGGGCCCTTTGGACCTGTTTCTGAATGACTTCCATTGAGCGTCCTGTTAAACCTTTTTGATGGCTCTTTTAGGAGGTGGGGGCTTCAGCATTTTCGCCTTATCGTCTTCGGGCATCGGCGGGGTGTTTGGAGGAGGTGGGGGATTTCGATTGTTGTTGCGGGCTGGTGGATTTAGGTCGGTGGTCGATTCTACCCATTCCCAGCTGATCGGATTGTCCAGTTCGCGTCCGGCGAGAATTCCCCAAGGGGTACCGGTATGTTTTTCGACGACGCTTTGAAGGAGTTCTTTGGCAAGTTTCGCTTCTTTTTCCAGTTTGCTATCGACGGTGACTTTGTCGCTTGGGCGCAGGTTCCAGGTGTTGCTTTCTGGTTTGGAGAACGTCATACCTCGTTTGGCTTTGGCCAGCATCGCGTTGTAAGACTCGGCTCGGATTTTCGCGGCCAATGCGGTTCCGTAGGACAGTTCGAAACTTGCGAGCCAACGCGGGGATGTTTCTTTGCTTCGGAACTTCTCCCCTTCGGCCAGAATCGAACACATTTCGGATAGTTCGGGATAAAGTCTTGCCGATTCGAGTTGGCTATCGGTGAGTTCTTTGTTGAAGGATGGTTCATCTCGTTTGATGAAGACCATTTTGGGTTTGGACAGGGTTCCTGCTCGCGAGAGTTGGGCTGCGTTGAGCAGAGCGTAACGCAGCGGGCTCTTTTTCACGCGTGCCATGTATTCTGCGTCAGAGAGGTAATCGGGCCGGTATCGGTCCATGATCTCTGGATCGAAGAAGTAAGCCATCTGTGAGGCGAACGCTTCGGTGTCTTTGCGTTCGACTTTGGCGTTCAGCTTTCGGTTTGGGTGGATGGAGAAGTAAATCCCGCCTGTTTCGTAGCATAGTTTCGAGAGGGCATAGGGTCCGAATCCCGAGTCTAGGACAGGCTCTTCCATGTAGTTATCTTGGTAGCCGAGCTTAACTCGTTCTGGGTAGAGCGTCTCAGGTCCTTGATCGACTTCTGCCCAGTCTTCTACTTGGGCGTAGGCAGGGTCGAATTCCACGAATTTGATGAATGATTTGTCTCGACCAAAAGGGGCTGGGACTCCTAGTACGTAGCATGGGATGGTTTGAAATCGGCAGGCTTTAATGGTTTCTTCGGCCAATGGCAAATCGTCGCCGCGTTCGTCGGTGACGACCAGGAGCATGACGTTGCGAGCTGGGCTGTTGCCCTTGGCCACGCGATAGGATTTGTACTTTTCGACCGCTGTTTTGATGGCTTGGAAAACCATTTCGTCGCCACCTTCGTTCCCGATTTTCTCGATGGCAGATCGGATTTCTGCTAGATCGTCGGTGGGTTGTTTGGTGAGAACTTCGACTTGTCTGCCAAACGAAAGGATCGATGTTAGCAGAGGAGGCACTTCGGAGGAGCCTTCGCGTTTCTCTTTCTCGGCCGCCACGATACCGAGTTGTTGGTAGATACGATCAAATCGATCGCTGATTTCCTGTCGGCGTTTGACCATCGAGATGCTGCTGTCGAATACCCACACGACCAGGGTCGGGCGTTCTTCGAGGGATTGGAGGATTTCATAAGTCACTCGATCGACTGCTCCATCGGTGCCGGTGGTTCCAACACCGGTCATCCCGCGAACGGCTTTGGGGGCTTGGGTCAGACCGACAGCTTTCTCGACGGTGAAGGTTACATTGACGTCGCCATTTGGGATCGTAACGTCCAGGTCCGTGGCTTCGACTGCCGAGACATCGGCCACCAGAGGTGCGCTGGACAATGCCATGTCTACCGAGCCGATGGAGTCGGCTCCGAACTCGTCGGTTGGGGTATCGGAGTAAGCGATATCGGTGACAACATCGATGGGTGCAAGTTCCTCGGCGATCGGTTCTGAATTGATCAGAACCGAAAGGAGTTGAGGTTGCGTGGCGATGGTGATGGAGGCCAAACCCACGACAACCAACAGGTGGGCACCAACGCTAGCTAAAAAGGCCAGGGTATCACGGTCGAACCAAGAAGTTGGTTCATCCAGGGACTCTTCGTCGGCCTCTGAGTCATCCTCATCTTCCTGATCGGGATCAAATTCGTTGAGGGAATGGGGCATCGACTGGTCTTGCGGGCCGTTGTCGTTGGACGAGGTCAGATTGTGAGCTTGGGACTGAGGCTCGTTATCATCGAATTTTTGGCGAAGCCTTTTGAGCATACGAACCTCATTCCGCGGATTGGTGCAAAGCCTGTGAGGCTGGCCGATTGGCGTTGGGAATTGG
>JAGWZB010000562.1 GCA_018969045.1 Planctomycetota bacterium
AGGCAACCTTTAGGATTTTGGCCCCCAACGCACAAAAAGTTCAGTTGTCTGGATCTGATATTCCGGGGGCTGGCCAAGGCGTCGCGATGACCAAAGGAGATGACGGAGTCTGGTCGGTGTCGATGGACATTGCTCCGGGGTACTATCGATACAACTTTAATGTCGATGGTGTCACGGTCATCGATCCACGCAATCCAGCCACCAGCGAATCGGTCTCCAATGTGTGGAGTTTGGTAAGTGTTCCAGGTCTTGATTGGATGGATACGACAGATATCCCTCATGGACACGTCTCTGAAGTGACTTACCACTCCAAGTCCCTGAATCGATTTCGTCGTATGCATGTTTACACTCCACCAGGGTATGAAAAGAGCCAAGACTCTTATCCGGTCTTGTACCTTTTGCATGGGGCTGGCGATAGCGATGATTCGTGGACCACGGTTGGACGAGCCGCAATCATCTTGGATCAGTTGATATCCGCAGGCAAAGCCAAGCCGATGATTGTTGCGATGCCGGCTGGCCATGCAGGACCGTTTCGATTTCCAGGTTCCGGGGAAGATGAGTTTTCCAAGGACTTTACTTCCGACTTGATGCCTTATGTAGAGAGCCACTTTCGAACCAAGACCGACCGAGCCAGTCGAGCGATGGCGGGATTGTCGATGGGGGGCGCGCAAACCCTCAATGTTGCCATACCCGGGCTAGATAAATTTGCATATATCGGAGTATTTAGCTCCGGCGTTTTCGGGATCGTTCCTAATCCGAACGCCCCGCCGCGCCAGGGCCCAAGTTATGAGGAACAGCACCAAAAGGTCCTTGACGACGCAGCGCTCAAAGAAGGACTAAAGGTGTTTTGGTTTGCCACCGGCAAGGATGATTTTCTGGTGGAAACATCCCGAGCAACCGTTGAGATGTTTAAAAAACACGGTTTCAACGTCGCATACGAAGAAGGCCCAGGGGCTCACACTTGGATCGTCTGGCGCGAGTACTTGCATCAATTCGCCCCGATGCTGTTTCAACCCTAGTGACTTGCTGGACAGTGGCCCTTGCAACCGATCAGATCAGGAATGCAGCAGAAGATTGAATCAAATCGCCGGGTTCTTGATCACAGGGGCGTCGAATTCATCCTGCGAATCGTCGTGTTGGCCAAGTCACACTCGAGTCTCCGGACACTTGCTTATCAAACTTTGGTTTCGTTTAGACTACGGAAGAAGCCACATTTGACGATCTTGCCATTTGATAATGCGACCTTTTGCAAAGACACCCCCGTAGGGCTCTCGATCCATCGCAAAATCGACATCGAGCAGTGCTTGTTGCTGCCAATCGATGGCCGCATCGAAATCTTGTTTGGCGGCCAAAGCGCAGGCTTTTGCGTTCTTAGCATACGCTGAAGAGGGGTCAATGCTCAAACTCTTATCGGCCAACTCCATCGCCCGTTGAGGGTTTCGTAGGTTCTCATACTTGACCGTCGATAACAAAAAGGATTGTTCAGTGTAGTTGGACAGCAGCTCAGGATTCAGACCAATCGCATCATCAAAGTCTTGGGTTGCCGCGTAGTACTCGCATCGTCGAAGATGGTCGATCCCCTGATAGTTTAAAAGAATTGCAAGTTGCGTGCTCGACAGTTCAGATTGCATTTTATTGGCCTTGAATTCCGCCAGGAAATGAATGTTGGAGGCGTGCTTAGCGCTGGGATTCAAACGAATGGCAATCTTCAGATCTTCCAATGCCCCATCGTAGTCTCCCGAATAGTATTTGGCCTCTCCTCGTTGGCTGTAAGTGTCAGAATCCTTGGGGTCGAATCCTATTGCAATTTCTAGATCTTGGATTGCTTGGTGGTATTGCCCTAGCATTCGATTGACCCGGCCCCTGTTGTAAAACGCATCCACATCTTTTGCATTAAATGTAATGGCGTTATCGAAATCTCTGAG
>JAGWZB010000563.1 GCA_018969045.1 Planctomycetota bacterium
GGCTCGGGCTTCATTCTACTTCTACAATACCGAGGCCGAAGTCGATGCCTTCATCACGGCCACGATTCGGGCGTGCGAGCTTTAAACAAAAAGACTCGATAGAGTTCTCTACCGAGTCTTTGGATGGTTTTTCTGACAAGCTGCATTCAAGCTGCGATGTTACTGCTTGCCTTGTGAAGCCGTGACGGCTTCCATGACGCGTTCGAGATTGAAGCTGCCTGGCTTTTGGCGAGGTGGGAATTCCCGGAAACTCTGAAGCCAGTTGCCTACGTACCCTGCAGCAGGAGCGATCATGAACATGTGCTCGAGGTACCATCGCTGGTAATCCATACCGATGTCTTGAGCCAATTCAAATGGATCCATACGCAAGTTGACCAAGGTTGGGGCTCGGAGGACTTCGAAAGGCTCTTGCCAAACGTGCATCCCGTGCGCTTTTTGGACCAAGAAGGTCGCTTTCCAGTTGCCATAACGAAGTGCAGCAACACTGCCATCATCGGTCCAGTAGATGAACTCTTTGCGAGGCCAAGGTGCTTGGCCCTTAAGTGCAGGCGCTAGGTCGTAGCCGTCAAGGTGGACTTTGTACTCCCGATCGCCGATCTTGCGACCTTTGAGCAAGTCTTCCTTAACGGTCTTGTCGCCAGCAGCGACAGCCAAGGTAGTGAGCATGTCTTCGTGTGCACCGATGTCGTTGACGACCGTGCCTGGCTTGATCACTCCTGGCCAACGGATCATGCAAGGTACGCGATAGCCACCTTCCCATTGGGTGTTCTTTTCACCACGGAACATGGTGGTACCACCGTCTGGCCAAGTGAATGCTTCGGCTCCGTTATCGGTCGAGTACATCACAATGGTGTTTTCGTCCAAACCAAGTTCCTTGAGTTTGTCCAAGACAATTCCAATTTGGCGATCGTGCTCGACCATCCCATCGGCGTAGATCCCCAACCCAGTCTTACCGGCAACGCCATCCTTCAAGTGGGTGAAGATGTGCATCTTGGTCGAGTTCCACCACAGAAAGAACGGTTTGTTGGACTTCTTGGCCCGTTCCATAAAATCGATCGCCTTGGAATTGACTTCCTCGTCGATCGTTTCCATTCGCTTGCGGGTCAAAGGACCCGTGTCTTCGATACGCCCATCGGCAAAGCTATGGATGACACCGCGAGGTCCAAATTTCTTCTTGAACTCGGGGTCCTTGGGATAATCAGGATGCTCGGGCTCTTCCTCGGCGTTCAAGTGGTAAAGGTTCCCGTAGAACTCGTCAAAGCCATGGGCCGTTGGGAGCATCTCGTCTCGGTCACCAAGGTGGTTCTTGCCGAATTGGCCAGTCACATAGCCTTGTGCCTTGAGTATGGTTGCAATCGTCGGATCTTCCTTGCGCATCCCTTCAGGAGCTCCAGGCAAACCGACCTTCGTGAGCCCGGTTCGAATCGGGGACTGCCCGGTGATAAAAGCGGCACGGCCAGCAGTGCAACTTTGTTGACCATACCAGTCGGTAAACAGAGCGCCCTCTTTGGCGATTCGGTCGATGTTCGGGGTCTTGTAACCCATCATCCCATGGTTGTAGGCACTGACATTGAATTGACCGATGTCATCACCCCAAATCACCAAGATGTTGGGCTTGCTCTGCTGAGCGTGGACTGGAGCCTGCACGCAGGCCAGGAGGCAACACGCAGTAGCCATCCACTTAAAAATACTGACGATCGATTTCATGGAAGTAAATCCTGCTTTCGACGAGAAAGAAATGACCAGAGAACTCTGCGCGTAGTATGACGAAACCAAGGTATTCCGCAACCCACATAAGCAATTCTACTCTAGCGGGAATCTCCACCAAGGAGCATCAGGGTCTGGGGTCTGCAGAGGCTCGTCCTCTACAAAAAGAAAATCCTCCGACCGTTTGCGGCACGACACGGAGCCGCTGCGAGACTG
>JAGWZB010000564.1 GCA_018969045.1 Planctomycetota bacterium
TGTCTTCGCAAAAGATCGTCAAAGTCCCGTCATCGGTTCGGCAAAAAACCATGCGTCCAGAAGCGCCACCCAAATCGAGTTTGCATTGAGTTAGCGGTATAGAAAATCGCTGGTTAGGCTCACCGATTGTATCGGCGATCAACTCTCCTCGCGCGATCGAAACCCTTGCACCAGATCGTCCACCGGGAATCGATGAATGAAAAACACCACCTTCAAAACTCTCACGACTCGATGACATAAGCGTCTCTTTTTTGAATTCCTAAACAAATCGAACAACACAACCTAAGCTATCGCGTCAAGGCTCTTGCCGAACAAGCCCCTCCATGAGTGTCGAGCGATCGTTGAGCAACCCTCGGATTTTAGCAAGCTCGACGCGCTCTTGCTGCCAATTTCTCGAATCCTCCGAAATCGACACGTTATCACCAAGAACGATCCAACCTTGGTCGGCCTGAAAGTTCTGCTCGTTGGAGTCATAAGCACCTCGAAAGTGCAGTCCTCGGTAAATCATGCATCGATCCACAAGTCCGTCGGGTTCAACAAGCCTCAAATCACCCCAGCCTAGACCATCTTCTAAAGGCTCCAAGTCGATCGACCCTCTGGGTTGTTTCTCGTCTAGTATCCATAGTCGATTGTTAAGAACCACTAAATTGATCCAAATGGGTTTCCAATTCGGCAGAGTAACCCAGCTTTTTTGCACGGAAATCTGCGCGGAGTTTTCGTAGCATGAAAGTTCGATCGGAAGCAGGCTTAATCCATGCCTGAGTGTGAGCTTTAGATTCCATTGACTTTGTGGCTTCCCCAATCGGAAAGCGATTCCGATATCTTGGACTGGGATCCTTTGGTGGGAGTCGTGAGCATTGATCGATAGTTGGTTATCGATTGGGAAGGGGGATTGGGAGATGAATTTGTCCAAGCTTTCTTGTTTGAATGTCCCTGGCCAACTGGACACTAAAACGGCTTGCTGCATAAACTCGGTAGGAGTTGGAACGACCGGATGCTCATCGACCCAAATGCGACCGTTGCGAATCGCTAAGGTTTCGCCGGGCAATCCGACCACACGTTTGATCTGGCCACGCAGGCGTGGATCGGCATCGATTGTCTCAAGTACTGCGATATCCCATCGTTGGATGGGAGCCAAACCTGATGGCTCCTTTCCTTGTGCCTTTTGCCGCTTGTCCCACAGAATTGAGGGGACATAAACGATCGCCTCACCTTCTACATAGGCTGAGTTCGCGGTGGTTAAATATTCATTGCAGTGCTGGCAGCGAGCCTCTTGCTGAGGATTCCAAGCATCGCAGGTCCAGGAATTCTTGGATTGGCACTTTTCGCAAACCATTTCGATTCGCGGGCCTCGAAGGGTTGGCTCCATGGACGAGCCGGTTAGCAATCCGACTCGCAGTTGGCTCGACTGACGCAGCAGCAACAAATAAGCCGTCGTGATTCCGAAGGTAAGCAAGCCCAAAATAGCCAGGGTGGCAAATACGAACCAACTGCTGGGCCTTGTGGACTTGGACATTGCAATAGGTCCGTTGAGACTACTTCGTCTGGCCGATGCGATAGAGTCCATCCTCGGTGCGGATGATTAAATCCTCTTGATGGACTGCATAGGAAGCAAAGACTCTGCCGGGCAGACTCGAGCGAGCGATCTCTACAGGGGCTGACTCACTGGAATTAGGGTCGATCTCCATGACGATAGCTTCACCCGATTCACTTTGAAAATAGATACGATTTCCGACCGCAAGTGGGGAAGCTGAGTAATTCCCACCGAGTCGTTTTTGCCAGATCTTTTTTCCATCCTTGGTCGAGACACCAGTAGCCACACCGCCGTCGCTGACCATCACAATTTGGTCAGCAACAGGCACTGGACTTGGTGTGTTGGGGACGGCTGATGGAACGGTCCAGCGAACAT
>JAGWZB010000565.1 GCA_018969045.1 Planctomycetota bacterium
TTCATTCCATGAAGTTGCTTGAGATATCCTTTGCTCGATGCGATCATGTACTCGGGCATGACCCCTTCGCGGATAATCCGCTGATCGTGGTACATGTCATCGATAAACATGTTCAAGGCTCGAATGCGTTGCTTGAGCCCAGATTCGATCATCCGCCATTCGGCTTCGTGGATCACCCTTGGCACCAGATCAAAAGGCCAAATCTTTTCAGTACCCGCTGCATGTCCGTAGACGTTGAAAGTGATCCCCATGTTGAGCAGTTCATGGTCGGCGGCCCGCTGGCGTTTCTGAAGCTCACCCAGTGGAAGCGACGCGAGCCTATCGGCTAAAAACTCGACTCCTGGCCGAGGGCTTCCACCTGGGAAGAACATTTCGTCGTAAAAGCCGTTGCACTGGTAACCCGAGACTAGGGTTCCACCGTGCGACAGGTTGCCGCCATTGGTTTGCTGCATAAACCACCATCATGCCCTATCAAACGGATCCGCCTATTCCATCGAATGCCCGATTCGTTGGCACCTGCTGGCTCGAATCCGTACGACACGACCAGAAACACCACTGAATTCCACGACAAGCATCGACTAGGTTAGCAGAGCAAATGATGCGCCAAAGAGATCAAGAATCCCTAATGCAACGTTTGGCTTTCGAAAAGCTACGTGGTGCGAACACCCATGGAATGCTTGATGGAATTCAGGAGCTCAGCGGCATGTTGAATCTCTGCCTTTTGTCGGTCGGGCTCTTGAGGGATTTCCCGTTCGATCGTCAGCGGTCCGGTATAACCGATCTCTTTGAGCGTCTGGAGGTACAAGGCGATGTCAACTTGCCCCTTACCCAAGGGGACTTCGGCCCCCCAGGTCTTGCCTGGTTGATCGCTCCAAGTTGCGTCTTTGCAATGCACGCTCCGCACGTACTTGCCAACCTTGCGCAGCGCTTCGATCGGCTCACCTGTTCCGTAGAGAATCATATTCGCAGGATCGAAATTGATATAAAGGTTGGAACGTTGGGTATCAGCGATGAATTGCAAGAGAGCATCTGCGGTTTCTTGGCCTGTCTCCAGATGGATGGCTTGTTCATTTTTCGCTGCGTGATCGCATAGATTCCTGGTTACTTCGATCACATCTGCATAATCCTTGCTCTTGGTATCGTGTGGGACAACGCCGATATGCAAACCGACGACATCGCACCCTAATAGTCGGGCAAAGTCAGCGATCTCTTTCATCTCTTTGAGGCGAGCGGCCCTATGTTCCGGTGGGACCAAACCTATGGTGCGCTCGACGGTTGGAATATCCGCATAGCTTTCGCCATCAAACCCGCCGAATACGCAAGTCAATTCGATGCCATAGTCATCGAGTCTCTTGAGGAAGGCTTCTGCAGCCGATGGGGTTCTGCCCGATGCATGAGGGGTGTGGAGTTGGATCGATGGAATTGCAAGCTCTCGTGCAACATCCAAGTGAACTCCTAAACCAGCGTCAATGCTGGTGAAAACGCCGATGGACCACGGAGCTAGCGGCATAAGACGAACCTTTCGAGAACAAACAATAAACGGGGAGGATGTGAACTAGGAATTGGAGACTACAACATACGCGAGCGGGCCATCGCATCTTCGGCCATCCTGATGTAACTGGTATCGCCAGTGCCTGCATAAGCCTTTTGATAAGTGACACTTAGAAGCGTGTAATTGAATCCCTCGGTAGGCTCAAGTTGACAAGCTTTTTCGGCGTGCGCTACGGCGCGATGATGCTCATTGAGGCTGGTGAAAATTCGAGCCAACGCCAGATGGCTTAAAACATGTTCGGGGGACTCTTCCAAAATCTCAAGCAACAAGTCTCTTGCTTGCTCGGTTTGACCTGAATCCTTGAATTTCTCAGCCTGACTATAACGCTGGTCTACCGTGCTCATGCG
>JAGWZB010000128.1 GCA_018969045.1 Planctomycetota bacterium
CATGCGTTCGGTAAATCCGCCTGCGCTCATGGCGCCGACCATTACTAGGAGTTCATCGAGTTGCTCGGGCTGGATTGCATGTTGGAATGAGCCACCGAGTATTTCGCGTACTTTTCCCAAACTGGTTCGGACCGTCCGGGTCTTCAGCGGATCTGCATCATCGCGGAAGATTAGATCCATCAGTTGCAAGAGGCTTAGGACTCCGACGACTTTGCGGTCTTGGTCGATGATAGGCAACGCGCGTACGTCGTGCTCTTTCATCCTTTGATAGACTTCGTAGAAAACTTCGCCGCGTTTGGCCGTTACGGGTTCTCGGGTGCACAGGCCCAGGACTTCGGGGCGGACATCCATAACGATTCGAGGTGCGGCGACTTTAGCTCGTTTTAAAACGTACTCGGTCCGTTGGTTGGGAGTTCCGCAGCAGGCGGCGATCGCGTCGGGGCGATGTGTTTTCTGCAAAAGATCTGCGTAGGCGATCGCTGAGCAAATCGCGTCGGTATCCGGATTGCGATGTCCAAAAACCAGCGTGCTCATAAAATCTTTTTCCGGTTATTTTTGCGAGAAAACAGTTCGATTGGTCAGATCTTTGATCGGCTCGCAACCTCGATCTGAGGTTCGAATTCTTTGGTGTATCGCGAACCTTGGGAAAGTCTAACAGATCTAATCAGTTCCAAGCAGGGATAATTTTGACGCATGGGAGGATCCCTCAAGCCTACTTGCAAACTTGAGCATCCCAGGCAACCATTGGCTTTGCTAGGCAAGGCGCGTCGTTTGTTCAGACGTGCTCTACACATTTAACGATGGATTTAACATGATTGAAATTCAGCTTCCCGATGGAACCGTGGTTTCCCATCCGGACGATGCGACCCCTCTTTCGGTCGCCAATGCGATTGGTTCTCGGCTCGCCAAAGCGGTCATCGCAGCACAAGTTGGGACTGTGGTGATCGATGCCAACCGGCCCTTGAAGTCCTTTTCCAACGGCTCGCCGATTCCGCTGCGGTTGCTGACTGAAAGGGATCCTGAATCCCTCGATGTGCTCAGGCACTCAAGCGCTCACATCATGGCTAGGGCGGTGATGCGATTGTTTCCGGACGTCTCGTTGGCCTTTGGTCCGACCATCTCCAACGGCTTTTATTACGACTTCCACATGCCGCATAAGCTGACCGAAGATGACTTCGGAAAGATCGAGCAGGAGATGGCATCGATCATCGCCAAGTCTGAGCCATTCGAACAGTTCTCACTTGATCGCAATCAGGCGGTCTTGCTATGCCAGGACATGAAGCAAGAGCTCAAGGTCGAGCACATCCAAAGTGGGCTAGCCAATCATTCCGAGCTTGGTTTTTACCGTCAGGGTGAGTTTGTCGATCTGTGTCGTGGTCCGCACATTCCCGACGCAGGTCGAGTCAAGGCGTTCAAGATCATGAGCGTAGCGGGTTCGCACTGGAAGGGGAACATGTCCGGCCCACAGCTTCAGCGACTCTATGGCACTGCGTGGTTTGATAAAAAGGACTTGCAGTCTCATCTGGACCAGCTTGAAGAGGCCAAGAAGCGGGACCACCGGGTCCTTGGTAAGAAGTTGGGTCTTTACCAAATCACCCCAGATGTTGGCCAAGGCATGTGTTTGTGGATGCCCAAGGGAGCACGAGTAAGAAGTTTGCTTGAAGACTTCTTGCGGCGAGAGATGCTCAAGCGCGGTTACGAACCTGTCTATAGCCCACACCTAGGTCGTGTCGAGCTTTACGAAACCAGCGGTCACTTTCCCTATTACCGCGACAGCCAGTTTCCACCGTTGTTTGTTCATGATGCAGGGGCACTGGTCGACGCGTGGGCCAGACGCCTGGGTGAAGACCAAGACTTTGGTCCCCAGCAAGAAACAATGTTTCTCCAAGCCGCTGAGGTTTTAGGGTTTGATGCTGCAGTTTATACCAAGGCTCAAAGCAAAGAGGCCAAGATCGCTGCGCTGAACGAGTGGCAAAGAAACCACGAACGGTTCTTGGTCAAACCGATGAACTGCCCGCACCATGCGCAAATCTTCAAGGCGCAACCGCGATCCTATCGCGATCTACCGCTGAGGCTCTTTGAGTTTGGCACTGTGTATCGTTACGAACAAACCGGCGAGCTCAACGGAATGCTGCGTGTGCGTGGATTAACCCAAGACGATGCGCACATTTTCTGCACTGCAGACCAAGTCGAAGAGGAGTTTCGCAACACCATCGAGCTGACTCGATTCGTGCTAGAATCGGTCGGTTTACAGGACTATCGTGTTCAGTTGTCTTTGCGGGATCCAAAGAGCGACAAATATGTCGGCAGCGAAGAGAATTGGCAAAAGGCCGAAGCCGCCTTGAGAAAGGTGCTTGAAGAATCAGGATTGAACTTCAACACTGCCGAAGGAGAAGCGGCGTTTTATGGTCCGAAAGCGGACTTCATGGTCCGCGACTGCATCGGTCGTCATTGGCAGCTAGGAACCGTTCAGCTGGATTATAACTTGCCTGAACGGTTCCAATTGGAGTACACCGGAGCGGACAACAAGTCCCACCGGCCGGTGATGATCCACCGAGCTCCGTTTGGATCGATGGAGCGGTTCGTCGGGATGCTTATCGAGCATTTCGCAGGAGCCTTCCCGATGTGGCTGGCACCCGAACAGATTCGGATTTGCCCCTTGAGTGAAAAAACTAACGATTATGCGGGTGAGCTTGAGAAACGTTTCATCGAAGCGGGCTTCCGCGTGACCACGGATTTGCGTGGAGCGAAGGTTCAGGCCAAAATTAGGGACGCTCAGTTGGATCTGATCCCGTACATGGCCGTCGTGGGACCCAAAGAAGCCGAAACCAGGTCGATCGCACTTCGCGATCGGATCTCTGGCGAACTGGGGACCAAACCGCTCGAAGAAGTTTTTGAAATGCTTAGCCAAGAGGTCGCCTCGCGGCAGATCCGGCAAGTTGCTGAGCGGAAGTTCACCGAGCCACCTGCGGCGACTGAAACATCGAGCCACGAATACTAACGAATATCATGAGCACCGATCCGAAGCCAGCGGCGCGTCGCGCCGACAAGATCCTCGCCGAAGAGTTCTTCCTTGCTCGCTCGAAGATTCTTGATCTTGCCGCAACGCTGGATCGACTAGAGCGTGGACAAGGGTCCGTCGATGAGCTTCAGCAGCGATTGCTTCTGCAGCAGGGGATGGAAATCCTGCTCGATGATCAATCCGACAAAGCCAGACGGGTCCAGTTGCTCATGAGCCGCCCCTACGACCCCGATTGGCGAAAGAATTATGGACTACATTGATCCGCATATCCACATGGTCTCTCGAACCACCGATGACTATGAGACTTTAGCTCGTATGGGTTGCATCGCGATGAGTGAGCCGGCCTTCTGGGCAGGGTTCGACCGGGGCAGTGTCGAGAGCTTCCGAGACTACTTTCGCCAACTGACCGAGTTCGAGCCCAAGCGAGCCGCCCAGTTTGGGATCCAGCACTACACGTGGTTATGCATCAATGCCAAAGAAGCGGAAAATGTTTCGCTCTCCCGCGAAGTCATCGCGATGATCCCGGAATTTCTCAGCGCTAGCAACGTTCTTGGCATCGGGGAAATCGGACTCAATAAAAACACCAAGAATGAATCGACCATCTTTCTAGAACATGTCGACCTAGCGGTCCGGTATGGCCAGCAGATTCTCATCCATACACCTCACTTGGAGGACAAATACCAAGGGACCAAGATGATTGTCGATATGCTCGTCCACGACACGCGAGTCGACCGCTCGAGAGTCCTGGTCGACCATGTCGAGGAACATACGATTCAAGAAGTCCTCGACCAAGGGTTTTGGGCAGGAATGACCCTGTATCCGGTTACCAAATGCACACCGGCACGGGCAGCCGACATGATCGAGAGATTCGGTCCGGAGCGCCTGATGGCCAACTCAGCCGGCGACTGGGGGCCGAGCAAACCTACGGCGATTCCGGATCTGATCATGGAGCTCAAGCGCCGTGGACACTCTCGCCAGCTCATCAGGAAAATCGTTTGCGAAAATCCCTGCGAGTTCTTTTCTCAAAGCAAGAATTTCAAGGCCCCGTCGGCTTTGTCATGAACTTGATGCAGGCAGGTTTTTCCGTAGAAATCGAATGACCCGTGGGCTTTAAAAAGCCAGTGGCTCGATCGATAGCAAACGAATGAATCGTGTTGCTGTCTTGATTTTCGGCCAGCAGGAACTGACCCGCTGGATCCAGACGGAAGTTCCGGGGAGTTTTGCCTAAGGTCGAGAAATTCTCAATTCTCGCTGCCGCTCCGGTCTGCGGACTGATCGCAAAAAGAGCGATGGTGTCATGACCACGGTTAGATCCATACACGAAGCGACCCGATGGATGCACCAGAACTTCGGCTGTCGACCAACCGCCTTGGAGCGGTTCTTCGGCGACGGTTCGAACCGTCGCAATTTCAGTAAGCTTTCCGGTTTCGGCTTCCCAAGTAGCGCTGGTCAATGTCATGCCCATTTCATTGATAACGTAAAGGATCTTGCCATTTGGATGAAACGCGATGTGTCGAGGGCCAGATCCACCGGAGAGTTTTAGAAAGGGGTTGGGCCCCGGGACTAGTTTCTTGTTCTGAGCATCCAACTGGTAAACCAGAACTTGATCCAAGCCTAGGTCAGCCACCAAAACCCAGCGGTCGGTCGGGTCGACCATCGAGCAGTGAGCATGAGGGCCTTGCTGGCGTGCGTTGTTGGGACCGGATCCTCGATGCTCCATGGTTGAACTTTCCGGTTCCAAGGATCCGTTGGATTGGATGGGGAATAATGAGACCGAGCCGCTACCGTAGTTGGCAACCACTGCAAATCGGCCTTGGCCATCGAGCGTGACATGGCATGGACCATTGCCTTGCACTGGCTGGACATTAAGTAATTTCAAGTCGGGCAATTCGCCAGCTTGGTAGGCGGTGCGATCAAATTGATAAGCCGCCAGGGAGGCAGCCCGCTGTTTATCGCCGATTGCTGTTTCCGTCACTACGTACAGTACATCCAGTCGTGGATGCGTCGCAAAGAAAGAGGCTTTGGCTTGGGTTGCTACCAGCTTTGGGGGGGCCATGGACCCGTCTGTGCCCAATCGACTGGCGTAGATTCCTGGTCCGTAGCCCCCAATCCAGAAGACCTGCCCAGTCCCATCGGTCTGATTGTTTTGCTGGCCATGAGCACTTGGAAAGCTATCCATTGGAAAAACCAGCGCGACCAATAGTAGCCAAACGGAACCTAACGATCTGGACATCATGAAAACCTAACTGGGGGGGACTCGTTGGATCGATTACTTTGCGGCTTGATTGTACCAAATCAGTGGCCTTGGACTGAAATCTGAGAATAAATGTGATTTGTTCGCTCATTTCCAGACGATTCGTCTATGATGAGAGTCATGTGCCTGAGGTCAAGCATCCCCCCCGGAAGTGCTTATGCATCGTTGGTATTTCAATTCTCGAATCGGTTCTTTGGTAGCTGGATTGCTGTTGCTATCCATAGCTTTGGGTGATGTAGCATTGTGGCTACGAGCCGACCAGCAGAACCTAGCGGCGAGTCTGGTTGAAGAGGTCGAGCTGGACTCCGAAGAGTCAAGGTCCGACGACCTATTTGAGCCCTGTTGCTATGAAGTTCCCCAGGTTTGTTTGCCTGAGGTTTCTCGAGCCCTGGATCGATCGGAGAGTCCCAGGCTAGGTAACGACGCTACGTTCCTAAGACCCCAGAGGCAGCGCCCACCGCCTGTTTGAATAGACCCTGGAATGTCGTAAGTTTGCGAGCTTCCTTTGCAAGCTTCGGTCTACTTCATCATCTGAGCACTGGGAAATTAGCTTTGTCCACAAACAACCTTGAGATACCGCGCGGAAATTCCGCGGGATTTGTACGTTACTTCAAACAAGACCTCGTATCTGGATTGATGGTCTTTATCATCGCTTTGCCGTTGTGCTTGGCGATCTCGCTTGCAAGTGGCTATCCGGCGATGGCAGGCATCATGACCGCTGTGATCGGAAGTTTGCTAACAACGTTTCTGAGCAACTCGGAATTGACGATCAAAGGCCCGGCTGCGGGTTTGATTGTGATCGTTTTAGGATGCATCAAGGACTTTGGAGGTAACGGATTCGCCGATGGAATTGGCCCCGGGGATATCGAAGCCTACCGAGCTGCCTTGGCAGTGGGAGTCGCTGCAGCGGTGCTTCAAGTTCTCTTTGGTCTTTTCAAAGCCGGGATCCTGAGTGAGTTTTTTCCTAAGTCGGCCATCCATGGGATGCTCTCGGCGATCGGTGTGATCATCATTGCAAAGCAGATTCCCAATGCACTTGGGGTGTCGACGGACAAACAAGAGCCACTGGAACTGTTAGCCGAGATTCCGCACTTTATTTCGGAAGCCAATCCCGCGATTGCTTCGATTGGGATTCTGAGCATTGGACTTCTTGCCCTTTGGCCGACGATCAAGCAGAAGCTCAAAGCGATTTCGGTAGTCCCTCCACAACTGGTGGTCTTGGTCGTCGCTGTGCTGATCGGCCTGTATTTGAATCTGCTGGAGAATCATCAGTACAAGCTGCTGGGTCACACTTACTCGTTAGGGGACAAGTACTTGGTGCCGCTGCCGTCAAAGATGTTTGGGATTCTCGATCAGATCACCTTGCCGAATTTCAGTGTGTTGCAGCAGTGGATCGCGTGGAAGTGGATCTTGATGTTCTTCATCATCGGAACTTTGGAATCGATTTTAAGTGCCAAGGCCATCGATTCGATTGATCCGTGGAAGCGTAAAACCGACATGAACCGTGATGTGCTGGCAGTAGGCTGTGCGAACCTTTGCGCGTCGATGGTGGGTGGTCTGCCGATGATTTCGGAAATTGTGCGAAGCAAGGCGAACATCGACAATGGTGCGCGCACTCGTTTTGCGGACATGTGGCACGGCATCTTCCTCTTGGTGTGCGTTGCCTTGCTCCCAGCAACGCTTCACTTGATTCCAAAATCCGCTTTGGCCGCGATGCTTATTTATACTGGATTCCGATTAGCCCATCCAAGCGAATTTTCGCACATGTATCAAGTTGGACGAGAGCAGTTGGTCATCTTTGTGACCACTTTGGTAGTGACCCTTGCGACCGATTTATTGATTGGTGTGGCCGCAGGGATTGGGATGAAGTTCTTGATACACTTGGTCAATGGAGTTCCGATCAAATCTTTTTTCAAGGCTTATTTGGATATCGAGCCGGTTTCGCAGGACACCGTCAAAATCCGAGCCAGTGAGTCCGCGGTATTTAGCAATTGGATTCCCTTCAAACGTCAAATCGAGCACATCGGTTTGGTGCAGCGCAAGAACCTGATTATCGACGTGTCGGATGCCAAGCTGATCGATCACACGGTCATGGAGAAGCTTCACGAGACGCAGGCTGAAATGCAGGCCGAGGGTTTAAATTTTGACATCGTCGGGCTAGATCAACACCAAGCTTTATCCGGACACGCCGAAGCGGCGCGAAAACGAGGATTGGCTCGCTTGCGCCGCATCACCGTCGTGGCAGAACCTGCCTGCGAAGAACTGCTCCAGCGCGAGTGTTTAGCTCGCGGAGCTAGCGGGTTTACCGTCACTCAATCGCGAGGGGTCGGACGGCACAACGTCCACGATGGGACTTGGGAGACCACCACCGGCATCCGACTTGAAACAATCGTTCCGTTCCAAGTCAGCGAAGGATTATTGAGGTATTTGCGCGAAGAAGTGATGAACAAGTACCACGCGACTGTTTCGGTGGAAACGATTGAGGTACTCTTGCCCGATCAATTCCTTCAAGCCGACACCACCGAGAGCGCTCTGGTGCATCATGGCTGAACGTATTCCTGGAGAGTCAATTCCCGTTTGGGAACGACTCGACTTTGATATCCCGCCGGTGTGACGACCTCGACAGGTTGCTCAAGCACCGGCTGAATCATGGATTCATCCATCGGTAAGATCACTTCGGGATAACCGTCTTGGGGCTGGCCAGGTACACCTGGTTGGCATGGAGGGCAGTAAGCCCCTTGGCCATCAAAGCCATAGATGTCAGATCGGATTGGCCCTGGATCGATCCAGATATTTTCGGCGTCGACCCGGATGGTACCTAGATCCTGGTCCAAGTTCCTTCGTTGGGCTTCGTAAAAGACCCACACGCCCAGGAACGTGTTTTGTGCATTGAGCAAGTCCTGCAGAGCAGAGATGCTATCGCGAGCGGCGGTAGGTCCGGAGGCTTGGTTCAAGCTTTCACGGATCTGTCGCAAGTCTTCGTTGATCGTGATCTGTTGCGCTGCGATCCGCACCGCGTAACGCTGCAGTTCAAAGTTGTATTGGTTGTAGCGAATATTTCGCAGCTGAGATCTTAGGGTTTGCCATATTCCGTCTTCGAATCGGTAGTAGTTTCGTTTGGCCTGTTGGTATTCGATCAGCACTTGCCGGTACTGATTCCGTTCATTCATCCGGGTCAGAGCCGTGTCCCATTGGAAACCTGCTCGCAAGCGTCCGTTGGTAGCTCGAAGATTGTTAACATCCGAGTCGCCAATGTTCCCATTGAAAACAATGTCGAGCGAGCTTTCCAGGTTGTCTGCGACCACTTCGATCGACCGCCAGGAATCGACTAGTTGTGCCCGAGCGTTCATCCAATCCAACCGCTGCTGCTGGGCGATCTGCACGGCTTCTTCGGGTTGCAAATCGACCTCGGGCAAGTTCACGCTTTCGACTCTAGCCCGAGCTTGCAAAACCTGTAGAGCCAAAACGTCTTCAGCGAACTCGGCCAAAAGCGATTGGCTGGGTAAGATCACTTCGTCCCGCAAGGCCTTGAATTGCTCTTTGCCGTCGTTTCCTGTACTGGTTTGAGCCTTCCGCGAATCGGATTGCAGTTTTTCAATCCGCTTTGCGCGAGCCTGAAAACGCTTCTCCAAGTCGTCGACGTCTTTGCTGAGTTTATCCGTTAGAGACTCGAGTTCCGTCGGGTCGATCAGCGCCGCATCGAGTGTTTCTATTGGCAGCAAGTTGCAGATCATCGAACGTTCCTGATCGTAGATCTTGCGCA
Source organism: Planctomycetota bacterium (assembly GCA_018969045.1). GTDB lineage: Bacteria > Planctomycetota > Planctomycetia > Pirellulales > Pirellulaceae > JBKCUI01. The sequence continues at coordinate 9,040 of JAGWZB010000128.1, forward strand.
ATCGCTTGAGCTCGGCAATCCGCTGAGGCAATACCTGCTTTAGCTTTTCAATGTCCTCGCGGACCTGAGGAAAGTCTTTTGACAAGAGCGTTTTTCGAACATCTTCGATGGTACCAACGCCTCGTTCGATGCGCTCGATGGCTTGGCTCGTTTCAGGTCCACGCCCCAAGGATCTCTCTTTTTTGCCGGTGGCCGCATCGGTTTGAATCGGACTTTGTTCAAGAAGCTTGGTGTTGTCGTTTCCAATCTCGTCACGCAGATCGGCCACTTTGTTACGGCGATCCTTCAGCTCGGTGCTGATCAGATTAAACTGATCGAGAATGGGGTCTTTGACCTCGATGCAGATGTAAGGGGGTAGTCCAAGCGTTCCTTTAAAATTATCGAGGGTTTGCTCGTAGTTAAATTTCTGCTGCAGCAAACTTGCTTGCGCCGAAATCAAAGCTTGGCGAGCTTGTGCTACCTGCAATTGTTGACTCGGGATCGTGTCTTGAGTTGCCGGTATGATCGTCAACTGTTCACGCAGTGTGTCTTCAAATCGAGCTAGGTTGTCTCTAAGCCGGGCGACGTTCTCCTCAGCATTTCGAATCTGAAGTTGGTTTTGGACCAAGCCCAGAAAGCCTCCGACTTGAGGGACCGCTCCACCGCCCCCAAATCCAGCTCCTCCACCGGCGTTGTTCTGGACGTTTCCAACAGTGCCGAATCCACCACCCAAACCGGTGAATCCCTGCAAGCCTGCGCCACCAAAAAGTCCCCCACGACGCGTCGGACCAGCCTCGGCTTGACGACCCACGGTGACCGTCGTGTAAAAACCTGTTCGATATCGTTCGAACGCGCGAACATTGTACAGCAGTGTCCGTTCCGCGAGCGTCAATCGCTCCAAGATCACATCACGGCCCGCACCCCGCAAGAGAGGTTGAACAAAACTAAAGTCAACCAGCGAATTGGTTCCTAGTGTGGTAGGTCCGGAAAGTTGCCAAGTCAGATTGTTGGCAAACCCAACGATTAGATCCGCACCGGTTGTGAATTGTCGACGAAGAGCCAGTCCGCGAGGTCCGCGGGAAAACAGACTATTGGATACCGTCGAGCTGGAATTGGCACCCGGGTATTGTCGCAAAGCACCATCGGCGGTGTAAATCGATCCGTACCCAGCAAACAGCTGGTTGCTCAAAAGAAATCGTTCTGTACTGACATCCAGTGCTGACAGGTACAGCGTCTCAATCTCTGCTTGATAGTTGGTGTTGTGAAGCGTCGCCACACGAACCGCCGTATCGGCATCAAGTACCAACACTCCACGTTCATCCAATGGCAAGTACTGCCACCAAACGGGATTCTCCGCCGTGTTGGTTCGACCATTCACATCCCACAAAGGATAGTGCTTCTTGCCATTGACCACCTTCATGTACGCTGCGGCAACCGAATCGTCTTCAGGCATCGGCGGACGATCTGGGTTGAAAGGATCAAACATCCGGGAAGCTCGGTTGACCTGCACGTCCGGGATCGCTGGCATAGCCGAATCGCACACCTTCTCGTCGATCAAACTACGGACTTCCTCGTCAGCCTTGGTCCGGTAGTGGGCTCGATTACATCCGGTCATTGACACCGGAACCCAGGAAAACACAATGGCCGAGATGCAAGCATTTCGGATGATGTTTCTGATTCGATCTCGGTTTCTGTTTACGCCGCGCATGGATTACCTGCATGTTCGAGGAAAAAGCTCCCTCGTTGGATCGGCGCATGCAGGTAAATGGGATAAGTCAGAATGTGCGGATCTGGTAAGATTTTCCGACTAAGGGGACTTTTCAGTCGCAGGGCTTGAAATGATAGCAATCGCTATTGAACTTGGAGCACTCGGCTGTAGAGGGTTGTACCGTTCGCGACGATCAAGGTGTTGTGATTGGGCCCTGCGAGGATGCAGGTGGTTAGGGGTTGGTCTTTGTTGGGTTTAGGCAGCAGACCACAGGGCCGACCGGTGGGATCAAAAATCTGCACACCCAATTCGCTGGTCACGTAATACCTCCCCTTTTTATCCACCGCCATCCCGTCTCCTTTGGAGGCAGCGACATAAGGTGGAGGTTCATTGAATTTGAATTCGCCTTTAGGGTCGATAGGCAAACGCATTGGCATGACCGGCATTTTCGCATCGAGTTCTCCGGCGGGGTTGATTCGGAACATCCAGGTCGAATCGCCAGCGTAGTCGGAAACGGCCAAGGTTCCGCCATCGTTCGATAGAGCGATGCCGTTGGGTTTGCTGATCCCGCTGTCTGCTACCGACGTCTTTCCGGTGTTGGGGTCGACTCTCACGACTTGCCCGGCTGCTGTATCGGTAAAGAGAATATGCCCTTGGCCAGTGACGGCTAAGTCATTGGGCTTGACGTCTTGGGCGATGGTTTTGACTTCTTTGGATACTAGGTCGATGGAAATGATACGGCTTTTGGCACCTTGGCAGCCGATCAATTGTTTTCCATCTGGTGAAAACTCTAATCCACTTACCGACTCTTTGCAGATCTCGGTTCTGGTGCCATCGGTGGCGCTGATTTTATAGACGGCAGGTGCCTTCATATCGCTGAAATAGATATTGCCTTGGGCATCGCTGCACAAAGCATCGGCAAATCCGAGGTTGTCGGCAACAACTTTCCAAGACTCACCAGGAACAAGCAGATTCAGCAGCGTCAAATCTCCTCCAAGGTCACCGCGTGTATCGAAAACCGGGGTATGGGTTTCAGTGCGCCAAAGCCACTGGATCGCCTCTGGAAACAGGGAGCTACCGTACTCGTCGTTGTGCGCGTAGCCTTGGGTCCAGTCAAAGCGTAGATCGTAGCCCATGTATTTTAGGGCTGATGCCATCAACTGGTTGGACCATGGCCATGAACCGAAGGGGTTGTCGATATCCCCGCTGGTATCCGACATGTAGACGCGGATCGGTTTGGGCTC
>JAGWZB010000129.1 GCA_018969045.1 Planctomycetota bacterium
AGCATCATAGTTCGGCTCGCTTGTTACTTCAGGAACCACTTGAGCGTAAACGACTTTGCCCGATGCGTCCGCTACAACCACGGCGCGAGTCAGAAGCTTCAGTTCATCGATCGTCATGCCGAACTTGGTTCCAAAGTCGCCGGATTGATAGTCGCTACCAACACGCATGCTCTTGATCGACTCGGCACCACAGAAACGATTCATCGCAAAGGGCAAATCGCGACTGACGGTCACCGCGTTGATCTTGCCCTCGAGGGCCGCAAGCTCGCTGTTGAACTTACGGGTCTGAATCGCACATACGCCGGTATCGAGCGAGGGAACCATCGAAAAAATAGTCGGTTTGCCCAGCACATCATTTCGAGTGATCGTCTTGAGCCCCCCTTCGAAGTAATGAAGGGTAAACTCAGGCAAGTTGCTTCCAACCTTCAGTTCCTCACCCACGAGCGTCATCGGGGCACCCTTGAACGTAATCACTCCAGACCGAGCCATGTGCAAACTCCTAATTGAGAATCCGTTTAAAAAATCTGGAAAAGCAGAGTTTCCTTGCCTCCAGTAAACTTGACAAGAATGTAGGCGACCCGACCAAAAGGTCAATCCTTTCGGATTGTAAGGATTTTGCGTATACTGCGGCCTAGGAAGGAACTGCCACTATCCAAAGGCACACGCAAATCCAACCCCATGGACTCAACCCATTCGGCTGGAGGATCCCGCCCAAGCGGATCGAACAAAGGGTAGAGCAGGGGGGGGGGAGTCCCCGAGTGCGAACTTTAAGGAAGCTGGCTTTCACAACGAGCAGATTATGGTCAAAGTACGAGACTTTCTTGGACCCTATCGTCTGGCGCGGCTTATCCGCCTGGGTAGTACCTGCCAGGTCTGGGAAGCTATCTTGGAGCAAGACAACAAGCGTTACGCGCTGAAAGTTCTAAGGCCCGAGCAACGCGGCAACAAAGAAGAAATCGCATTTCTGAAGCACGAATTCGAAGTCGCCAAAGAGCTGAATCACAAAAACATCATCAAGCTAATCGAATTTCGGACCAACGCCGAAACTCCATTCATCGTCATGGAGCTATTTAGCGAATTGAACCTCAAGATGGCTCTTCGTAAAGGTCCTGAACCGATCGCCTATCAGCTGACTTCTATCGTCGATCAAGCCTGTGAAGCACTCTATTATCTGCACTCCAAAGGCTACGTTCACTGCGATATCAAACCGGATAATCTTCTGCTAAGTCGCAACTGGGAAGTCAAACTCATCGACTTTACCATCGCCAAGAAAATCCGAACCGGGATCAGCAAGCTCTTTGGAGGAAAGAACAAAGTCGAAGGAACCCGGTCGTACATGTCTCCTGAACAGATCAAAGGAGGCAATCTTGACCAGCGCAGCGACATTTACTCGATGGGCTGCATGATTTACGAACTCATCAGCGGCAAAGCTCCTTACACGGCCAACACACCCAACGAATTGCTCAACAAACACGTATCGGCATCGATCCCATCGTTGCTGGTCAACAACGACAATGTCTCACCTGATTTCAACAACATCGTACGAAAGATGCTTGCGAAAAAACCCGAAGATCGTCCGCAAGACATGTGGGATGTCTTGAAGATGATTCGCTCCACACCAATCTTCAAGAAACCGCCACGAATCCCTTCATCGAATCCGTTCGATGACTACCAAGGCGGTGGTCGAATAGAGCCTGCAACCTAAACTAAATTCACTTACGAATCATCGAAGTTTTGAAGGAATTATGAGCACAGCACCTAAAGGATTTGAATTCGAGCAACCTATGCTCGACATCGAAGCAAGACTCAGTACGCTTGAAGCGATGACTCAGCCAAGCGATGCCGAGCAAGAAGAGGCTCGTCAACTCCGCAGGCGTTGGGCTGAAACCACACGCGAGATCTATTCCAAACTCACCCCCTGGGAAGTTGTCCAGGTATCTCGACACAAAGATCGGCCTTATACCAAAGACTATCTCAATCTTGCGTTCGATGAATTCATCGAATTGCACGGCGATAAATTCTACGGCGATGACCGTGCGATGCTCACCGGGTTTGCCAAAATAGGCCGACGCAAAGTCATGGTGGTTGGCCATCAAAAAGGTCGCACGTTCAAAGAGCGTGCTGCTTGTCATTTTGGATGCGCGCACCCAGAGGGTTACCGCAAAGCGATGTCCAAGATGAAAATGGCAGAGAAGTATCAACTGCCGATCGTTGCTTTCATCGATACCCCAGGAGCATACCCAGGTGTGGGGGCTGAAGAGCGAGGACAAGCCCAGGTCATTGCCGAAAGCATGTTTCTGATGAGCCAGCTTAAGACACCCATCGTCTGCATGGTCATTGGAGAAGGTGGATCGGGAGGTGCCTTAGGGATCGGTGTGGGAGATCGCATTGCGATGCTTCAGTATTCCTATTACTCAGTGATCAGCCCAGAAGGTTGTGCGGGGATCTTGTGGAAAAGCCATCAGCATGCCCCCAAAGCAGCCGACGTTTTGCGGTTTACCTCGGCTCATCTACCCAAGCTTGGGGTTGTCGACGACGTGATCGAAGAACCCCTTGGAGGTGCTCATCGCGATCATCATCAAATGGCATCCCGAGTGAAGGCTTATTTGTCCAAGACTATCGATGGGCTGAGCAAGATTCCTGTTGAGCAATTGATCGAAAATCGATACGAGAAATTCCGTAAAATGGGCTCTTACTTGGAGCAACTCGAAGACGGATCACTCCAGCAGTTCGGGCATGCTTTCGTCAGTTGATCGCCGAAGGATAAAAGGCAATTCGCAGGCCAAATGATCTGATCCATCGGATTGCAACAAGCACCAAACAAAACTGCACCAAAGCTTTAAAGAGATAAAAGCCCACAGGCGGGTCGTCGGCTACAAAGATCGCTGCGACGATATAGGGTTGGCCGATCGAGTACTCCAACCAGCGGCTTAAGTGATCCGGCAGGATCAAATTGGAGAAGTAAAGCTTTGAACAGGCGATCTGGAGTGCGGTCGCAACCAGGAGCCAACCCCCAATGAGCATCTGCCTTGGGAGCCATGGCTTGATACTGACAATCGCGGCGATCGCAAGCCAATGAAAAGGAAGCAGCAGCCCTCCGATCCAACCTGCGATCCAGGGCCTGGATCCGATCGGGAAAAACTGGTACCAAGCGGGCGAGTCATTGGTCCGGATGATGCCAGGTAAGATGCGCAGGAACCATTGCTGGTAAGCTGCCGTAATCAGAGCGCAACAGGTGATCAGCAAGCCAAGTTTAGCGATTGAAAGTGCTGAAGGATTAGGGTGTTTCGAATCGATAGGACCAATACCGATGCCCGTTGTCCATTGGAGGATTTTTGCGATGGCAGTTGCGATCACGAAAAAACCCAGCCAATGGATGCACTGCAAGCCCAAACAAAAAGTGATTGGCGAGCAATACCCAGAGATGCTTGGGGCTGTCTCGAGCATCGGATAAGCGGCGATTCGGAATCTGGCCAAGCAGCACATGCCAAGTAGGCATGTCAGCATGCTGGCCCCCAACCAACGGCTCCTGGCCTGGCTGGTCAAGCTCCAAGCGACCAAGACCGAAGCGACGGCGCATGGCATAAAGAGGATCGCGTTGGCAATTTCGTCGATTGCGGGCGTTTGGGTTTGGGTAGCGATTTGGCGCAAGGTGCCGCCGGAGAGAATGCAGAGCGCTGCGGTTTTGAAGCACGCGAGCCAAAAACGGCAGATGGAGTGGGATTGATTGGGTCGGGACACCGGCGATTTGGACGAATGTAGTTTGGTGGGCGGCTTATTGGTAAACCGTATCGATCATATCCGAAAAACCGAAAAAGGCGGGAGCGCCGATCCATCGGCTTGCGAGACTTAGGTAGAATAAGGCGTCCGAGCAGACGGATTGCAAAACCAGCCGCTTCGAAACCTCAAAACACATAAAACCACAAAAGCCCAGCGAAAAACCGGTACGAAACCGAACATAATAAACATTATCGGACGTTGCTGGTGGGTTTCTGAGGTGCTCTGTGGGGTTGGTTATCGAACACTCGTCATTCAATTCTTGATCCATTTAGGAGCAAATCCCTCGATGTCTCAAATCCAAAAGACCAATCGTCGATTCGTTTTGAAATCGTCGGTATCAGCGTCCGCTGCCGCTTGGCTGTGCCCAATCTTATCCGGCACCGCGACAGCCACCGGATCAGCCTATCAAAGCCCCAACGAAAAAGTCCAATTAGGCGTCGTCGGGATCGGGCCACGCTGCACCTACGACCTCAAAGCCATGCTGCCATTTTCCGATGTTCGCTGCGTGGCGATCGCCGATGTCCAAGCATCCAGGCGACAAGCAGGCAAGCAACTCGTCGACGGTTTTTATGGGAATCAGGATTGCAAACTCTATGCGGACTTCCGCGCACTGCTAGACCGCAAAGACATCGATGCTGTCTTGATCGCTACCGGGGATCGATGGCATGCTACGGCTTCGATCATGGCAGCCCAAGCAGGCAAAGATGTCTACAGCGAGAAACCTTGCGGCATCACTATCGAAGCCTGCCAAAAGCTTGCGGATACCATCCATCAAACCAAGCGCGTTTTCCAAGCCGGCACCCAGAGGCGAAGTGTTCCGAATTTTGTCCAAGCGGTCCAGTGGGTGCATCAAGGGAAGCTTGGAAAACTTCAAACCATGCACGCCTCGGTGTATGTCCCGGTCCTAGAAAACCACTGGCTTGCTCCGGAACCTCAGCCTGAAAATTCCATCGTTGATTGGAACATGTGGCTTGGGCCTGCCCCCTGGAGGCCCTACAACCATGCTTATTGCGAAGGCAAATGGCGAGGCCAATGGGACTTTGACTCGGGTGCTCGATTGTTGGACTGGGGAGCTCATACGGTCGATCTTTGTCAGTGGGCCAACCAAGCCGATGAGACGATGCCCTTGGAGTATGAGCCACAGGCCGACAAGATCGTTTGCACCTATGCCAACGGCGTCAAGCTGGTGATTGACTTTTTAGCACAGCCGTTTGGCGATCGGTCTCCGCACTACATCACTAGACTTGGGACTTGTCCGGTCCGATTTGTTGGAACGGAAGGCTCGGTCGAAACTGGAGACTCCGGTGAAATTGTCGCAACCCCAGATTTACTTCAGAAAGCAGTCCCCGAGGCTTCCAAAAAAGTTGCAGGACTGGATGTCACTGCCCATGCTAGGAATTTCTTCGATTGTATCGGCACGCGATCCAAGCCAGTTGCCAATCAAGATGTGATGAGGCGCTCGCACATTGCTTGCCATGCCGCAGCTATCTCCTGGATACTAGGTCGCAAGCTGGTCATCGACCCGAAAACGGAGTTGTTCGTCAATGACCCCCAAGCCAATTTGCTGGCGTTTAGGGCTGAGAGAATCTGGCAACCGATGCCTTGATGAAATAAGGCCTTACCGCCCCCCTGCCCTACCCCCTGAGAAGTCTTCAGCGGACATCTCTAGAAGTTCCGTTTTGGGGCTCTTCCACAGATTTTGTGGGTGAAAGGTTTTAATATTCCTAGCAGAATTGCCCCCAGGAATTACAAGTGGATTTGATAGGTTGAGATCGCGTATTTCTTAGGGATTTCGTTAGCCCCATGACAACCACATGCCAATTCGAGCCAAAAAATTCCTCGGAAACGCCTGCTATTGCCGCTAAGGCATATCGAGTTTGGGCCCGTGAGTTACTACAAGACTAAGAGTCTTTTGATACGGTATCAGCAACGACGGTACTTTTTTTGATGCTTTGTAGGATCAAGATCCCCAACCAGAATAGAAGAACAGCAGCGGATCTTGATATTTTGTCCGCGCCACCCCACCCTAGCACGTCGGCTAGGATTAGGAGTGAGGCAACACTGATGGTAAAGTATGCGTGAAAGTACTTCCAGAAATTCGGGTCGGTGTGCTTGATCATATGCAAACCTTTCGGTGTTTTGGTTGAGCGAGAATCGGATTTTTTCGGATCGTCGCTTTGTTGTGAGATCGTCAAGGTCCCGGCGTTTGGATTTATCGCATTCTCACCAGAAGCGAAGGGAACAAGTGCACTTCCGGTATTGTTGAATCTAATCGATTCCGGACACTCATGCAATTTTTTGTAAGGTTTTGTTTTGCCGCAGCTGATTTTGAAGTTATGAGCAGCTTACAGAAAACGATAATTTGGTATTTCAGAGCTCTAGAGGCCAAGATCCAACAGAAAAATGAAGTGGTCGCCGCGTTGCTCCACGGGCAAGTGCAGCTAAAAAGAGAATTTGGGGACTCTAAATGGATGTTGGGTAACCCTTTGAAATCGGCCCCCAATTCATCTTCAGAGACTTCAAAGAGCTCATTCGCATCTCAGGAATGACCCACGTGAAAACTTCGCCCAAGTACTCTCAAAGCAATGGAAAGATTGAGCCATATCATCAGTGGATCCAAGGGGACTGCGATTGGATACGTGACGCCTCCTACGAGGCTCGCTGGCAAGGAAAATGAACTCTTTGCTCAGCGAGATCAGAAGCTCCAAGCGGCTCGGGAAAGACGAAGGCTTCGGCAATCTGAGGGATATAAAACGTTGCATGAGTGTCCAGAATCGATTAGTATGAAACTCACTTGAGTGTCGGCTTGGGCGCACCCCTTCCCTTCGATTCTGGTGAGAATGCGATAAATCCAAACGCCGGGATCTTGACGATTTCAAAGCGTATTAGTGAACGTTACCCATTTACGATTAGCGCCGATCAGACAGAGATCTATTTGATGCTGAACCAGTACATCTCCACCTTAGAGGCAAACTATCGTGACGCTCCATGAGAACCACGAGGTGATCTGCGCGGAGGTCGTATGCCATTCATCGTTAGCCATTGGTCCGGCTTTCGCGAACGAGGTATTTCGAACGTTGAACTTTGATCTGGCGCGCCCACTTGATGTTGGTCCAAATATCCGAGTGCGATTTTGGTCCGACTTGCGGCACATTAGAAACAACGAATCCACGCTTTCTAGCTCATGTCCGACTGTTTTTATAGTGGTGATCGACGATGCGATGCTCGAATCACGTGAGTGGGAGACTTGGCTAAGAGATTTGACCACGCGTGCACATGAAAAAGCTGATGCAATCCGCTTGGTGCCGATTGTCGTTTCATCGCAACGGTTCGCAAATGCACAGTTGCTCGGACAGATGAATTTCATCGCGACAAAGCTAGCAGATTTTGAGGAGAAGGCTTCGCTGAAACTACTTAATGGCCTGCTGATATCGATCCTAAATTTTCTGGCCCCGAGCAGACTTCATTACGATGTATTCATAAACTACGTGCGAGGCGAAGGATCAGAGATTCGGAAACGCGTTGTTGACGGACTTTCTGAGTATCCGTATCTGCGCCCTTTCCATGACGAAGGCGATCAAATTCCTGGGGCTCCCTATCGAACCAGATTTGAAACGGTGATAAAGGCATCGGCGTTTCTCGCGATTCGGACAGATCGTTACAGTTCACGCACTGAGGTAGTCCGCGAACTTGAAATTGCCAAATGGAACGGTCGGCCGATCGTAGAGCTAAATGCATTGCAAGGTGGAGAGCCAAGATCCTTTCCCTATTTAGGAAACTGTCGTGTCGTGCGATTCAGCAACGACATTCAATTCGCCTTGATTGCAAACGCGTTGTTGACAGAGATCTTGCGATTCGAGCTTCAACGCATATTGATTCCAGCCGCATCAGCGAATGCCGGCGTCGAGAATTGTATAAATTTCTTCCGAACTCCCGACCTCCATTCACTTCCCAAGGAAGTGTTTAGCGATAAATCACGAAAGAATCGGCAACTCTGTCTTTACCCTGATCCACCCGTGTCGGCACCCGAACTTGAAGCGTTACAACGCGTAGCAAGGAGTGTTGCATTCTTGACTCCAGTACAGCTTCGGGCTGCGCGATTGAGTAAGAGTGAATTTACGGAAAGCGAACTACAGCCTCTTCTCGGGATGACTGTCCAGCTGTCTGCATCAAATCCTTCTTCAGCCAGTCTGAATAAAATTGGACTAACGGAGGCGCATTGTCAGGAAACAATCATTGAATTTGCAAGATATCTCATCGCTGCCGGCGCCACAATTGTTTTCGGAGGGTACTTTGGTTCAGACTCAATTGGTCAATGGTTGCTTCGGATTCTCGAGGTCTACGGTCATAGCGAAGGGCCTCAGGCACTGCGCATGAAGGCCGTGTTCCCTTTTCCAATTGGTTTAAAGCTTCGCTCGGAGCAGAAGGAGCTGTTGTCGAGACTTCTCCACTATCGCGTTATTCCACCACCGGACGACATATGTTTAGAGACTCAAGCGGGGCAAGGTCTTCCATCGGACCCGTCTAGCTTTGAGTCGAAGCTCGTATGGACTCGTTGCCTCACCGTTGCTCGCAAACAAATCGCCAAAGACGTAGATGCCGTTGTCGTTATTGGAGGAAAAGAAACCGGTTACATGGGAAGATATGCTGGCCTGGTTGAGGAATCGCTTTTCGCGATTCGTGAAAGAAAAGCACTTTTTGCAGTCGGTTGCCTCGGGGGTTGCGCTCAATCAATTTATTCCACGCTTATGGGTTTAGAGCCTGAATTACCTTGCGATGCGTTTAACGAATCGATCCAAAAAAAGGACGCAGGTAGATTTTGGTCTCAATTCAATCGCCGCTTTCCATCCGGGTCGCTGGACCGAATTGACTACAAGCGGTTGAATGCGGAATTCCAGGGCAGGGGTCGACGGATCAAGTCATTGAAGAATACTTTGTTGACGCAGCAGGAACTCGATCAACTGGGAACTTCACATAACTTGAGTGAGTGCGTCTCGTTGGTTCTCAAGGGCCTATCCGAGCTAAATCACAAAAAGAAGATGAATAGTTCTTAGTTGCATTAAATTAGGCTCTTCAGGAATTATTGTGGCTAGGAGTAGATGCTACTGACAATCTTCGTGCTCGTGCTCCTGCTCGTACTCGAAGCCCTTCTGACAGAGTTTGGGCCACCAGACTATTGAACATTCCGCAAGGGTCCAAAACCCAATTCGTTAGCCACAGTTGCTTTTCGATTACGATCACGAGCACGAAGTCACTGGGGCCAAAACTTCTCATGTTTTACCCGCAATAATTCCTGAAGAACCCAAGTTCTTCTAAATCGAGGCATTTTGAAATCCTCCTTTGGGCTTGGAATAACTCGATCAAATCAAAAACCCAGATTCAAGTGCCTGATAGAAATCTAATTGCGTCCTTGGATTTCGAAGATGACCGGTTCGGTAAATTCGGCCGAACGCGTAATCGTGGTTTTGGTTTGTGTTAGCGATGTTGAGCCAAGGACTTCGACGAGCACCTCTACAGGTGAGAAATAGGTGGGCTGGGATCCAAGAACGAGTGCTTCTTCGGACGAAATCGTTGCCGAATAGGCCCTGGCTTCCCAAGTCCCGGGGCGTGGCTGGTTGCATATAAATAGGGATTCCGAGCTGTTTCTGGCGGTCGCCGATGACGTGAAGAACCAGGCTTGACTACCATCTTGAGCGATCATTTCGTGGTTGGTCGTTTGGTTAGCTCGTTGCCATTGGAGATCACCTTTCCTTCGGTACTGGATACCGAACTCAATGGACTGGTTTGGAGTGAGCCCTTGCTGGTTGACCACTTTAGCGCGGATCAGGAGCATCGGTAGACCGCTTACACGATTTGTCTGTGCGGATGCAACGATCAGAAACATCAGCATGGCACCTCCGAATCCGCAGCACATCAGGTCCAAATAGGAGATAAACCTACCGGTCATTTCGAAGTCCCTTCGAGATTTGGCCACACTTTGGTGAGTTTCTTGGCCTTTGCTTTTACTTGATATTTGCGTTGCTTGGCTCCAGCCGGAAAGACTTCGATTTCAAGTGTTGTGTCACGTGTAGTGATCACATTTAGAACGGTTTTTATTGGATCCAGTGGGGTCGGTGCAACAAGCATTGCGTAGTCGACTCCCCAATCGAGATTATTTCCTCTTACTGGATCGATGGTACCTGCGGGCATCCCGGAAATCGACCATACGTCGGCAACCGGATCAAAACACTCGCTGGGATCGGCATGGCTCGGCCTAGCGATGATCACGAAGGGGAACTCGTCGGTCTTGACGGGTGTGGCTGAACCGCTTTGGCCATTCCATTCCAGTGAGCTTTGAATCACGATGACGATGAAGAACAGGACTAGCAAGCCACCTAGCCCGTTGGTGATGACATCGACGAATGCGAGCGAGGCATCGCTTCGGCTAGGTTCCTCGGTCATCCTTTGGTCCTAAGTCGATTGCTCTCCCAAGTCCTCAGGGACAAGACCGCTGCCCCGCAGATCATGGCGGTGACAAGCCCGATAAGGGTCGTGTCAAAGGCGAATCCAAGGTGTTTTGTAATCACGGTGATGGCTTGCACTTTATCGTTTGATGAAAAAAGTCCATCGGCTGTTAGCAATGCATCCCCCATACCTAGAACGGTCCCAACAAAACCTAGGCTTGGAAGCAGGCCGATTAGAAAATCCAAAGTGCCGTAAACTTGTTTGAGCGAAGCGTCATTCTCTCCGGAAATCTTGAAATCCGCATTTTGCAATCGCAAGTATCGTTTAACGACCAAGACGAGGACTAACCACATCATCCAAAAGGTGGCCCATTGCACCCATCCGCTGACACGCATGAGCGATCGAATCTGAGGTCGATTCTCCTGAGAAGCCCGATCGATGAGTTTTATGAGGAATCCATCGATATCGCCGGCTTTCATCTGTGTGTCATCCCCTTCGATCAATGCGTTCTTGTGACTCCAGGTAGGTGAAACGGCTCTGAATTCCTCGACGATCGCACCTCCAGATACGGGCTTGATACCAAGGTAAAAAAAGGGGAATCCCGATCGCCTTGCGGTCATATGTTGATCGAGTATCGAGTGGAACTCTTTGGGGATCGAGTTCTGAACGCCGGCGATGGTACTGAGAATGAGATCTCTCCAAGAGGCATCTTGCGGCAATGCACGGAGGGCCTCTCGCAGGTAGCTTTCTTTCTCGAAACGCGGATCGCCGCCAATAGTTCGAATAAGTTTGGAAACACGATCCTCAGCTGAAGTGATGGTGGTGATTTGGGAGGCTTTGGCATGATGATAGGCAGAGTCCACGCTGCGAGTTAGCCACAGGTTCATCGCGACATACAGTGCGCAGGTCAGTAGAGTTGCGACAAGCAAACTCCAGCGGTCTAGGCCCGTCTGATGCAGATCAAATTTCTTGCTCAAAACCGATGCTGGGATCTGGTTGGATGCAGAAGGATTGGTCATGGTCGAATGTCAAAATTTCCGGTGGGGATAAGCGATTGCAGAAGTCCTAGCCAGCTAACTGGATTGCTCGACCGGTCCGATAGAGAGAACTCCTGCGACATCGCCTTGGACCCGATTTGCTGGACACTAAGTTTTTCGCGTTTCTGGGGAGTCGACCATTCGTCAGGAACGAATTCCAGTGTGTCTGCGTTGCTCCACCGATCAAAATCAGATCGCTTAAGCTGCTGGATTTTTACATCGCTGGTTCCGTTTGGAAGAATGACATACAGAGTGCCATCGCGCCCCGCTAGAATTCCCTTTAGCCCAAGCCATGCCTCGACATTGCGAATTTCCGATACCTTGCAGGCGGCCTGAAGCATCCACTCACTGCGTTTTAGTTTTTGTTGAGACGATAAGCCCGATTCCGCAGCAAATGGGATTTCGCCGATAGGACGTTCCTTTTGTGCGTTCTCAAAAAGCAATAGTTTTCCGTCGTTAGCAAATCGCGAAGGTGAACAATTCCAGCCGAACATCGAATTCTCTGGATCTGAGAAAACCAGCCTGTGAACTGCTTTTAGGGAACCGGTCAAGTACTCAAGCTGATTTGCAACGCTTTGAACCTGTGGTGGTGAGCATAAACTCGTTGATGGCTTACCCAGAACACTTGGGTGAAGCGTGCCATTGATGATTTGGGTATCTGTCTTGAAGAACAGT
>JAGWZB010000566.1 GCA_018969045.1 Planctomycetota bacterium
GAACCTGTCGAATCGGCGTTTGTGGCATTTGCTGGGCAACTCGTTATCATTGCCGGTCGTGGCATCGCTGATGCAATTTACCAAGCCCGACCAAGCCCGACCAAGCTTGCAAGCGCAATGAATCACCTAGGCGGCCTCCAAAAGATCCGCACTATTGAACTTAGTAACTTAATCACCCAAAAGACTATGTTGAGACATCCTCTTGCACGTGTTGCATTGCTGTTTAGCGGACTTGTCAGTTCTCTTTTCATTTTCGATTTTGAGGTCTCAAGCTCCGAACCCGATGCCAGTGCCCAACCCAACTTTCTTGTGATCCTATGCGACGACCTGGGCTATTCCGATCTTGGATGCTACGGCAGTGAAATCAGCACTCCGAATCTCGATGCGCTGGCTGCGTCGGGCAAGCGTTTTTCGCATTTCTACAACACCGCTAGGTGCTGGCCGACGCGAAGCGCGCTCTTAACCGGTTATTACGCTCAGCAAATTCGACGGGACACGGTGCCCGGAGTAAAAAGTGGCGGTCAAGGACAACGCCCCTCGTGGGCGAAACTTCTTCCCGAGCGAATCGCACCGCTTGGATACCACTCTTATCATTCGGGAAAATGGCATGTCGATGGTTTACCCACCAAGAATGGCTTCGAGAAATCGTATAGCCTTCAAGATCATGATCGGCATTTTCATCCCAAGAACCATACTCTCGATGATAAACCATTGCCCGCTGTCGGGCCCGAAGATCCTTATTACTCAAGCACCCACATCGCCTCACGCGCCATCGAGCAACTCCAATACCACGAAAACAACCATCAGGATAAACCGTTTTTCTCCTTTGTTGCATTCACTGCACCCCATTTTCCACTCCATGCGCCTGAGGAGTTGGTCGATAAGTATCGACCCACGTACCAAGCAGGCTGGAATCAGATCCGCCATCAGCGGTGGCTCAAGATGCAATCGAAGGGCTTAGACTTTGGGCTTGCTCACCCCAGCCAAGTGGAAGCAGAGGTTGGCCCGCCCTACGACTTCCCAGAGGCAATCAAAAAGCTTGGACTCGGAGAAATCAACCGTCCGTTAGATTGGGAGTCCCTAACAACCCAGCAAAAAGAGTTTCAAGCCGACAAGATGGCCGTGCATGCTGGGATGGTCGAAGCGATGGATACCGAAATCGGGCGGATTCTCGATCATCTAAAAAACTCTGGACGTTGGGAAAACACGCTTGTACTGTTCCTATCGGACAATGGTGCAAGCGCCGAAATCATGGTGCGAGGTGATGGTCATAACTCCAATGCTTCGCCTGGATCTCCAGAGTCCTACTTGTGCTTAGGCCCAGGCTGGTCCAGCGTATCCAACACTCCGTTTCGTCGGCACAAAACTTGGGTGCACGAAGGAGGAATCGCAACACCTATGATTGTGCATTGGCCCGCGAGAATCAAACCACAGGACAAACCAATCTCAACGCCATATCATGTCATCGATATCGTTCCGACGCTCTACGGTCTTGCATCCCAAGCGGGGATCAATGCCAATACCGGTTGGCTCGGACCGGACCTACCCGGGAAATCCTTTGCTCACGAATTCGATCCATCCGAAGATCGTATCGACAGTAACGCTCCGCGCGTTCTTTGGTGGCAGCATGAAGGAAACCGCGCGCTGCGAGTAGGGGACCTGAAGATCGTAGCGGCAGGCAAGGACTCATCTTGGGAACTATACGATCTTGCGAAAGATCGTGCGGAGTCGGAAAATCTGGCCCAAAAGCAACCACAGGACTTGGATCGACTCGTCAACCAATGGAATGAGCTTACCGAGCAATTTCGCAAGCAAGCGATTGACGATTCCCCCCAGGGCATAGATCGCTAACTACGTCTCGTTGCGACACATCAGGTCGCAACTGACTG
>JAGWZB010000130.1 GCA_018969045.1 Planctomycetota bacterium
CAGCCATCAAAAACGCCGCATCGGCAACTCGATAAATCCCCCAAACCCTCAGCCCATTTTCCACCGGGGCCTTGCGCTCATGGAAATATGCGATCAGCAACGCTGAAGACAGCCCCACCAATTCCCAACCCAAAAACAACGTCTCGATCGTGCCTGCCAAAAAGGCGAAGAGAAGCCCCACCAAGAACATCGAAAAACAAACAAAAAAGCGATAGTACCCCGCGTCACCTTGAAGGTAAATATTCGCAAAAGACCCTATCACTCCTACCAGCACAAACGTCATCAGCACCATCGGTACGCTGAGTCGATCGAAAATGAACTCCAAGTGAAAGTGAAAATGCTCTTGGCCGATCTCGACGAAATTCCCAAGATCCATCACCTCCATGGGATGATCCGTCAGGATCATGATCCCCAAGATCCCCAAGGTTGCCAGCAACCCGACCGTCACATGGAACTTCGTCAAGCGATCCACCCAAGCTTCCGGCAACGGGCGATGCAGCAAGCCGCTTAAACCCAAGATCACCAAGGTCAAGATCGGGCATCCAACGACGATCGCAGCAAGGTATGTCAGCATGGTGCTCATGATGCTCTTTGCGCTCCCAATCGAGCAAATGGTAAATGCCCTCGCTTGTGATGGTAACAAGCATACGAATCCTCATGCACAGGAGGGGGCGCTGCGGTGGGCTCATAAGGTACAAACCCACCCTTTTTGTAAATGTGGATCTTGTTGGAATCTTTGGCAAGACTCGCTAGTTGGACCCAACCATTCGACACCAATCGATCCAGTACCTCATTACGCTTGAGAATCGCTAGGATCGCCTCGGGAGTATTCTCAATCACAAACAAGATTCTCATCGGCTCATGGATCTCGACCATCTGCTGACTTAGGCCTGTCCGAAGATCGCTGGCAGCACCCTCCATCACCCCCAATAGCGACGTGATGTTGTGCGGTAGTTTGGATCCACAACCATAAATCATGTTGTCGACAGTCGAGAAATAGTATTCCAGCGATATCCCGGCACACACAGGGATCACCGCCTGCAAGATCCGGGTCAAGATCGGACAATCCTCTGTATCGCTGGTCGGATCATAGGAGGTCAAGAAAGACCGTCGATCCATAAACAGGCCTCGTGTTCGTATCCGTCGCCCTACAAAACAAATCGCATTGGTCGCGTGGTTGTACTCAGGGCGTGCCTGTGCCAAATCCTCGGCTCGAGCTTCGACATGCCTGAGGGCTTCGGCAGGAGATAAATCCAGCGAAGCCGAGGTGAAACGGCGACTGCGCTCCAAGGCGTTGTGCTCTCGGGCTTGATCAAAGACTTCTTGGGCTCGCAAAAAATCCATGTGCCTTGTCGGTGGCAAGCGATCGACATCGAAGTACTCGATCGAATCGGTGCATGTGTTGTGATAACCTCCGACGAAACAAGTCGTTTCGGGAATGCAGACTCCGCGAGACTCCAGGATCTTGCGTACCCGATGGTCATTGGCCATCATCGCAAAAGCTCTGGCGTTGGGGCCTCCACGCCCCCCGCCACATGCACCGCAGTTGTAGGCCGATTCATGGGGGTTGTTCAAACTCGAGGATCCATGTCCCAGAATGAAAACCAACTTGGCAAACTGACGTAGTCCCAGATCGCCCAACAAACGCTGGACCATGTTTGCCATCTCCTCAAGCGTAAAGCCTTGATTGAGATTCACATCAAGTGCCGATGGACCATGAGGGGGGCCGCTGTGATGGTTGCTGCTTTGGGCCGCTTGGGTCTCGATCCGTTCGATCAGCAACAATGTCGCCTGATTGGGTTTGACCACCCGCGAAATCATTTCACGTATCCGCGAAGTTAATCGCGGTGCCAGGACACGAGCTACCATCGGCAAACTGGCCACCGAACCGAGCAAACTGGTCAAGGTGCCTGCGGCCAGCGAACGGCTAGAGATATGCAAACGGTGGGACGCATGACCCAGCACCCGTCGAGCTTCCGCTTGGCGCCGCTGCAGTTCCTGCTGGGACAATTGTCCGATCTCATCGACGAAATGCTGAGGTTTGATCACCACAGGGCAAAGCGGAATGTAGTGGGCATCGGAAGTCGATCGAAAGTACATCGGAACCGAAAAGAACCCCGCAGCCCCATAAGTCTCTATGCTTGGATCGATCTGCTCGAGGACCCTGCGCAAGGACTCTTCTCGATCATCAATGCATGTAACGACTTGAAACGATACCGATTCGATCGAAGCGGGGCTGGCCATAGGTACCGAGGCGATCGCGTCGAGGGCCTGAGTGCGATAATGCAATTCATAAGCCAGATGGAACAGACGCCGTCGTTCCATCGTCCCACATGCACTGATCTGATCCATCAATACTTGCCATTGCGAAGCGCTAAGCGATTCTAAAGCAGCAGGAGACCATCCGATCAGCTGCGCCAACTGAAATAAAATGAATGCCCGTTGCTGGACCGTCTGCCGAACGTTTCGTCGCTGATGATACTCAAGCACCTGCGCCAATCGCTCCATCGAAAGACTCCCCTGATGGACCGAAGCTTGGGTCTCAAGCTCCGGGACTTCACGAAGCGCCGAGCGAAGGCTGGCGCGGTC
The DNA here is from genome assembly GCA_018969045.1 of Planctomycetota bacterium. Lineage (GTDB taxonomy): Bacteria > Planctomycetota > Planctomycetia > Pirellulales > Pirellulaceae > JBKCUI01. The sequence continues at coordinate 2,590 of JAGWZB010000130.1, forward strand.
CATCAGCAAGCGAATCGCAAGCAGATCTTGCAACGATCCGCTCGGACTCGGACGAGGTGTCCACTGCGCGTTGGTCTCCAACTGCCAAATCATCCCTGTCCAGCCCGGCAGACTCAGCAAGGTGCTATCGACGAAATCATCGAGCCCATATTCTCGCAGCCCAAGACAACTCAGCGAATGAAGGATCGAATCCATCGAGGACCGATGATTCGAACGATCCTGGGCAATATGATCCGCCAAGAGCTTGAGCCAATTGGGCTGAAATATCGATTTGGAACCGTAAAGATCTTGGAAAATCTCAAAGAGGGATCGGTCCCGCTCAGGAAGCCCCCACTGCGCAAAGCCTTGATCCGTGACACTACCCAAAAAACGAACCAACTGCTCGTTGACGCGGAGATCGCAATCAAATCCATAAGACCCTAAAAGAATATCCCGATGCCTCCTGACTGGAACCGCATCATCGACGACCTCGCCGACCATCGATGCACCCTGCATGCAAACTTGATACAGCCACTGCAGAGCACAAGCAGCCGGGTCCTGAGGATCCGTCATCGTCGATCGCTTCGCAGGATCTCTGTCCATTGCTGCTTGCACCGAACCAATCACCATCGACGCAACGCCAGGTGACACATCCTCACGAAATTTCCTCAGCGCGTCGGTTTCCGCGATGAACCAACGAAGCTCCGCATCAGGTCCATTGCGGATCGTATGCTTGAGCATCGTCAAACGAAGCTCATAGCGATTGGTGTCCAAGACGATCGGCTCCCAAGCCGACTCGCTGAGATCCTCTCGCAACACCCGTTCGATGTCTTCGATGTCGATCCGACCACATCGAAGCTCTTCTCGGTAGCGATCCTCGGGCCAGTAAGGTGCCGCCCCGTACTTTTTCCACCCCTCTAACACCGCCTCCTCGAAAGGAAGATGCTCGAAAGCGTGCAAGGTGTTGTGGTGCACAAAGACTGCGATCGGCCCCTGGCTAGGCAAATAGTGGATCGCATGCTCGATCGCATGATGGACTTGCTCAGAGCTTACTGCGCCGAGCCAAACACCACTGCCACCTTGGCCTGGTGCCGTCAATGTTGTATTCAAAGTGTCTACCGCAAATGTGGGGTCCGGGGAGTGATGCCACGGTGTGATTATAGGACAGATCGGACGGATCGGACAGATCAGACAGATCAGACGGATCGGACAGATCGGACGGATCGGACGAAATTTGCCTGGATTACCCAGCCTTTCTTGACCTCCAGGACAGGAATGGCTTATTTCTACCCTCCAGTCTGCGGCACTCTCTCGGTTCTGTAATGTACTTGCGCTATGGTTCGCTATACTCAATGGTTTGCTGGATTGGTTTTGCTGTGCGGGTGCCACATGAGCGCCCCGATGCATGTTTGGAGGCAGCCTCAATTGGCCAATAGCTCCTCACTCGACGGGGCTCAAGCCGATCGCATGCCGCTGTGCGTAGCCATCGCACCCGTCGGTGGCCCTCCAGAAATCACAGAGAAAGTCAACTCGAGCTTGATGGCTACTCGACCCCAAACCATCCCCAATCTGGCCGTCCTGTACCCGGATCAACTCGAGAAAGCTAGCGGTATCCAACTGGTCTCCTACGATGGGCAACCCAGCGAAATGGCCGCTTTCGGTGCCGCAAAACGCTCGGGTGCTAAGTTTGTCCTTTCTGGACAAGTCCTCAAACACGATCTGAGCCCTCGAGAGATACCCAGAAAAACAAGGCTGCTTTCTGTGTTGAGAAAAAAACCTCCCGCCGAATCGATGAGCATCCGCTGGACGGTCTTCGACGCCCAGACCGGTAGCCGGCTGGGTGAAAATACCATCCACATGGACACTAAAAAAGCAGTCCAAGACTTTCCCGATCTGGCTTACCAAGGCACCCCGGAGACAATCGTCATCGCTGCAAGCGCACGTCGGTCTTGGGAAATGGTTATCCCTACAACCAATGCCACCCAAGCGACCCTCGATCTGCCGTGGCTCATGCCCGGTTCGGCAAGCGTTCGCAAAGGGAACGCTTACGCGAGACTCGGACAATGGGAACAAGCCGAACGGCAATGGCAAGAAGCAGCCGATGTGCACCCCTGGAACCGTGCTGCTTGGAATAACCTCAGCATGGCTGCCGTTGCCAAAGAAGACTTCCAACTGGCGCGAGATCGACTCAAGCACGCCGATCCATGGTGGATCCCCGGTGACCAAACCGCCAAGTCTTCGGCCTGGATCGATTTGGTCCAGCGGCAATACGATGCGTGCTTCGATCCAACCAAGCCTGAGGGCCCGGGGGCTCCACCCAGAATGCCTTCGAATAACTCCTTCAAACCGATCGCAGAATCCCAGCCGCAAAGCGATCCTCCCGGATCGGCAGTCAAACCCCGTTCCCTAGACGATCAACCTTGGTATACCATCATCCCCTTCATCCCCCCACCGGGCTGGTCCTGGTCTGACTGGTGGTATCAGTCCACCTTGTTCTAGTGAGCCCTCCAGCCAATTGCACTGGCGTCGAAGGCTTGGGCTTTGATACCCTCTTGAAACTAGCTGCCAGATCGACGGCCGCACAGGGTTTCTCGCAAGCATCGAGGATGACTGGTCCCATGAACAGCAATGGTTTTTTCGATTGGATTCGCCAAGGGGTCAAGCAATCGGTACTTTTGGGGGTAAGCGATGCGCTCGAGACGCTCGGGACCGTCGATGCAGACCAGACCTACCACCCTAGCATCGCCAAGGCTTTGGGTGGCTCCCAAGGGGCCGCCGAAGTACTTCCAGGGCCCAACCGCACCCCCCGAAAAAGACTTGGGAAATCCCTCAAGGATCTGAATCCCGAAGGAGTCGTTAAACCAAAAACTTCGCAAGGCCCAATGCCGTGATATGCCTGGACCGACGAGGTTTTCTCAAGCGAGCCGCTCTTGTCGCTGGACTCACTGCCAGTCCTAGCCTTGCGGGCTGTTCGTACTTGCAACAAGCCCGATTCCTGATCCCCTCGATCCCCCTGGACAACAAGACGCAACTGTCCAACCCGGTCACACTAAGCACCAGCGACAGCGAATTTCTCTGGAACCAAATCGTCGATACCGTCGAAGACTACTTCAAAATCAAGTCCGAGCAGCGGGCCTCGCGCGACCCGAGCGGATGGCTCGAAGGTCGGTTGGAAACGTATCCGGAAATCGGTTCAACCATCCTGGAACCTTGGCGAAAAGACGCCGCGATGGGTTACCAGAGAATCCAAAGCACTTTGCAAACCATCCGTCGCACCTGCTTCATCCGTGTCATCCCGATCGAACAAGGCTTCTCGGTCGCAGTCGAAGTCATCAAAGAACTTGAAGACGTCGACCGATCCCAGTATTCCTCCGAAGGTTCCGCGATCGCAAGGCATGACGGATCGATCGTTCGAGCAACTCCCGGCCTAGCTGGACAACCAATCACGCTGGGTTGGATTCGCCAAGAAAACGACACCCAACTGGAACAGCGTATACTCCGAGAGATCGTTGGACGCACCACCAACGTCAGCCCTCCACGACGTTCTTTGCAAACCTTCAAGTAAACCGAACAACCGCTTTATGCTATTTGCTCTCCGCTTGCTGGCGATCTGCTGGCTCCAGCTTTGTCTTGCCATCACCTGCACGTTTTCCCAAGACTGGCTAGTCGATCCGGCCGCCTATCGAGCTACTGCCCAAGTCTCTGCCGATGGTCATGAAATCCTGCTTACCAACGGACTGATCCAACGCAAAATAGCCCTAACCCCCAATGCAGCCACCACCCAGTTTCGCAATCTCATCACCGGGGATTCGATCCTAAGAGGGGTTAAGCCTGAAGCCACCATCGAGATCGATGGCCAAAGCTACAGCGTCGGAGGTCTAATCGGCCAACCCAATTACGCGTTCCTCGATCCAGAATGGATCCCCTTGCTCAAGAACGACCCTCAAGCGTTCCAATTCCAAGGCTACCAAATCCGAGAGTCGCTCCAAGAGAGGATGGCTTGGAAACAAACCCGACATCACGCTCCCAATACCGTTTGGCCTCCCAAAGGGGTCGAACTTGTTTTGAGCTTTGCGATGCCCGGCGGGCACTGGAGCCAAGCCAAATCGACTTCCCAAGACCGATCGCTGTTGTGGCAAGACGCATTCGAAGACATGCATCCAGATTGGAAAAAACGGATCTCTACCAAAGCGCAATCCTCCAAGCAAAACCCAGAACCAACGCTTCAGACTCAGAACCGTTTGATCCTCGGAGGGTTGCCTGGCCGGGCGTTGCTGTTGGAACGAGCGATCCCCGAGAATGCAGGATGCATCGAAGTCGTTATCGATCCGATGAGCGATCCAGACACAAGCTGGGGACCGGGCTTGGCCCTCGTCTGGCCTGACGGGAATATCAAAGTGAATTTGCGCCCTGGAGACCGAGGTCAGCACGGTCACTTTGAACTCCGCAACCGGGGTAGCGAGCAATTGGCTAAACTCCCATCATCGACGGTGCAGGACGGCGGTATCGATCCAACGTCCCGTTACTCCTTGCGAGTCCGATGGCAAGACGGAAAAATTCTTTGGGATGTCGCATCCGTCTCCCATCAGGATCCATCCAAGATTGGTTCCTACCACAAACTCTTCGAAATACCCTTCGATGGCAAACCACCTGTGGCGCTGAGGATCGGCAAATCCGATCGCAATGGGAACGCTACCGACAATGCGCAAGGAGCTTCCAGCGAGAATCCACTACCGCAATCGACGCAGTGCGCCTTTAGCGATCTGAAGGTCTATTCGACTTGGGATCCAAAACCCAACGAACAAGAAGGAAAGCACCGTATCGGTGTCGATGTTCATTACGAACTCTATGATGGATTGCCGGCTTATTGCAAATGGATCACGGTTCATAATCCAACTCAGCAGTCGATCAAGATCGATCGTTATTGCAGCGATGTTTTGGCTGCCGTCGAGCACACCTCGGAAGTCGACGCGCTGAGCGTCGGGCTTACCCCTCCGAATTTGCATATCGAAACCGAGATGGCTTTTGGTGGGATGACTAGCCAAGGTGCCAACCGTCGCTCGTATCGTTGGGTTGCAGACCCCGATTATCACACCCAAGTCAACTACGAAAAGAAGACACCGTGTTTGCTCGAGGTTGGACCCGATCTTGGGCCGGCCACGACGATCGCACCCGGAGAAGACTTTAGTTCTTATCGAGCGTGGGTCCTGGTTCATGACTCCTTTGATCGCGAGCGATCCGGATTGGCGGTTCGGAAACTGCTCAGGTGCATTGCACCATGGTCGACCGAGAATCCACTGATGATGCATTTGATCGCTTCGGACGACGCGTCGGTCATGCGGGCGATCGACCAATGCCACGAGGTCGGTTTTGAAATGCTCATCCTGAGTTTTGGTAGCGGTTTTAATTTGGAGAGCCAAAGTCCTGCGACCATGGAAAAGGCACAGAGATTTGCACAGGCGGCCAAGGCCAAAAATATCGAGATCGGAAGTTACTCTCTGTTGGCATCGAGGTCGGTTGGAGCCAAGGACGATGTGATCATGCCCCAAGGGCAAAAACCGGTTTTTGGAAACTCGCCTTGTTTGGAGAGCCAGTGGGGCCACGACTACTTCGCTCGTCTCTATGAGTTTCATCGCACCAGTGGCTTCACACTCCTGGAGCATGACGGGTCGTATCCTGGGGACCCGTGCGGTAGCCAACAACATCCTGGGCATAACGGGTACGAGGATTCTAGGTGGAATCAATGGAGCAGGATCTCAGAGTTCTATCGATGGTGCCGAGCCGAAGGCTTGTTTCTCAACGTCCCGGATCATTATTTCTTGGTCGGTTCCAGCAAAACTGGGATGGGGTATCGCGAAGTCAACTGGTCGTTACCCAGAGAGCAGCAGACCATTCATACTAGGCAGAACATCTACGATGGGACTTGGCAAAAGACGCCGAGCATGGGCTGGATGTTTGTGCCTTTGACGCAGTACCATGGAGGAGGAGCCGCCGCGACGATCGAGCCTTTGGATCAAAACATCGATCATTACCGAAATATGATCCAATCGAATTTGGCTCTGGGGGTTCAAGCCTGTTACCGAGGCCCTCGCTTGTACGATACCGACAGGGTCAAGCAGATGGTTGCCGGCGAGGTGGCTTGGTACAAACGTTATCGAGACATTCTCGAGAGCGATATCATCCATGGACGACGAGCCGATGCGTCTCAACTCGACTGGTGTTTGCATGTGAATCCTCAGTTAGAAACACCTGGGATATTGGTGGTGTTCAATCCGACGTCTAAGCCTTTGAGAGAGACGATCAAGGTGCCGATGCACTATACGGGCTTGCAAGACAAGGCGACTGTTTTCGATTCTCGCCAAGAGGGACAGGGCGGATTCGAGCGCCAGACCATGCACATCGACGCTTTGGAGAAGATCGATTTAGACATCACCGTCCCAGCTTACTCGATGCGATCGTACGTGATAGAAAAGCCAGCTCGCTAGGGATTTGTTCCTTCGGTGCTAACCGTCGGGCGATTGTCCCAATCGTCTTGGCTGTTTGCGTCTGAAAGACGATCCCACGTGCTGCCAACCCCCGCGTAGAATGGGGCTTTTGCCCCGGCGGGGGTTGGGCCGTCACTGGCAAACCGCCAGAGTGTTAGGTCAGAAAACGAAAAAAGCCGGTAGCGAAATGCCACCGGCCTAAACTTGTTTTCTAATCAGCCGCAAAGACGACCTAGGATGCCATCTTGTTCTTGCGGCGATGGAGCCTATAGCCAGCAACAAGCGATCCAATCGCGAAGATCGACATGGAAGCAGGCTCAGGGACAGCGCTTGTGAAAACGTTTAAAGTTACGCTCTCGGCACCGCTAGCCCAAGAATAAGAGTAGGTGCCGGGGGCCATGCCGTGGTAGGCAAGGTTGCCAAAAATGACGACCTCTCCATCGATTGCAGAGCCTGAAACGTATCCTGTTGGAAGGCCCAACGTCTTGTTGATAAAATCGAAGTGGAATGCACTGCTTCCCGGTTTGACGGAGGTCGCTGCTACCGTTCCGCCGTTGCCTAGCACAACGCTCGGGCTGGTTGAACCTGTGTTGTAAATCATACGAGCATCATTCTGGAAGTAGCTTTGCTGTGAGCTAAACGATGCGCCACCGACCAAAGTTGGGCCGACGGCCGAAACCGTTGATGTATCGATAGAACCGCTGTACTTGAAAGTAAGAGAACTAGCGCCTTGGACTACATCAACGATGACCGCTGCATTGGATGGAGCAACCGTCGATAGAAATACAATCAAGCAAAGGACTAAGGAACCGAGAGAACGCGTGCTGAAACTCCAGGATGAAAAACGGACGTCGAATCATGGAATGGTTGCCAACCCGGAGCATCTTGCAGAATAATTTTCCTAAACCGCCTAAGTTACAAATTAGTTCTGAAGCTTGCAAGCCACCAAATCTGGTTTTTTACAAATAAATCATCGACGCTGAGGTGCTGCAATTCTGGGTTGTTGTGGAGTGAATGCGGGTAGTGACTCGGCTGGCACAGGGCCTTCAACCCGGTCCGGGCAGCAAAATCGCAGGTCAGATGGTGGCATTGGTTCACGAGGGCCCCAATCCTGTGCGAAACCCCATGCATTCGCTATCTTGGTATCGAATTCGAGTCTCAAGTTCGCTCCAAACCGTTCCACCATGGCCAACTTCCCCGAAATCCAATGCCCGACCTGCCGGAAGTTCTTCCCGGCAGATATCCAAGCTCCCGCGATGCCTTTTTGCTCGATGCGCTGCAAAATGGTCGACTTGAACCATTGGTTCTCCGAAGAAGTCGGACTGCCGGTTCATGCCTGCGATGACCCCGAACAAGAGGATGAGCCCCAAGCTCCCTCTTCGCCTAAAGAATACCGATTCGATTGATTCCATGAGCGACTTACCCAACAACAGCCCATCGAGTGTCGTGGTCCCCAAGGTCACCGTCGACTGGTACCGATCAACCCCTTGGTGGAGACTCATTTCGCACTCTTTGGCCATCTCCTGGCGGGCGTCTCATTTGGCGCTATGCGCTGTGGCGCTGTTGGTGACCCAAGCGTTGGTCGGTGTCTCTGGGCTGATGTTCATGCCCCAAGAACACGGGGTGGTTTCTCCATGGACCGAACCTGCGAATCGAAACCCTGCAATCTATCCTTGGTCGATCGAGCCGGGTCGATGGCTCGAAGGCCTTTCCAATGCGGCTCCCACAACCCAGCCCCCTCTAACCGACACCCGATTGCAATGGTACTTCACCGCACCGGATTCGTATCTAAGCATTTGGCGACGCTACGCTTCGTATCCCTTCCACGCCCTCGATGGTATCACGATACGCAAGTCGGCTTACTTTCTCTGGAACATGCTAGCGATCATCGCAGTATGGTCGCTTGTCGGAGGAATCATCGCTAGGCGAAGTGTTCAGGAGCTTGGTATGCATGTCACCGCACCGTGGTTCGATACATTCCGTTGGGTTTTGAGCCGCTGGAGATCGATCGTCTGGTCGGTCCTGATGCCCCTTTCTTTGGTCCTATTGTTTGCTCTTTTGCCGCTTGGGCTCGGATGGGTTTCTAACATCCCCTTGATCGGTCGGCCCGTGTCCATGGCCTTGATGTTTCCAGTGGCTCTGATGGCTCTTGGGGTCGGCTGGGTCGTTGCGATATCCTTGTTTGGGTTCCCGCTTGCCACGGTTGCGATCGTGACAGAAAAACAAGCTGACGCGTTTGATGGGATGTCGAGAGCTTCTGCGTATCTGTTTCAAAGACCGGCGACCTTGTTCCTTGCGATCTTGGTCGCCGAATGGTTAGGGCATTTCGGTGGCTCGATCGTCTCGATCGTACTGAACAGTGGTTACAACATCATTGCCCAAGCGTTTTCGTTAGGGGCATCGACCGGTCCTGGGTTTATGGACTATTGGACCGACCCGTGGTTCACGGGGATCGTTCCATTGCTGGTGAACTCCTTCGGATTCAGTTTCTTTTGGACCGCTTCGACGGCGATCTACCTGGTTCTTAGGAAAGATATCGATCGTGCGGAATTCGATTTGATCGACATGGGAGCAAGTGCCCTGCCTAAGTCGCTGCCCAAACTGCCGGCAACCCCGGAGCAGGCTGCCAGAACCGAAGAGAACCGCTAATTGGCACCACTAATGACCGCTGTTTTTTTAACCGCTGATAAGCACTGATGAACGCTAATGTGTAGGAGCGGTGGGGATCCGGACTAGCAGTCAGGTCTGGGTTTTCCATAAGCGTCCATGAGCGACCATGAGCGGTCCAGTTTTTTTAACCGCTAATGGGCACTGATGACCGCTAATGTGTAGGAGCGGTGGGGATCCGGACTAGCGGTCA
>JAGWZB010000131.1 GCA_018969045.1 Planctomycetota bacterium
AGCTACAACGTATTTGGCCAAACGATCCCCCTTGGTCACATCGACCGCATCACGATCCACATCCGCCAAATAGCGATTGCCCGGTATGAAATTCTCTCCTTGTCCGGCATTGGATTTTGTCGTCTCTCCAAATCCCGCCCCTAAAACTACATCAAGACCAGGATAAGGCTTACTCTTGTGCGTCACCGATGGCAAGCCAAGCATGTCACGGGTTAAATCTTGATAGTCGTCTCGGCTGACATTCACCGCATAAGCCGCTGCAGGAGTGGCGTGGGATATCGGGACGCTCGTTACTGTTCCAACGGCAAACCCCTTTTCTCTTTGCGCCCACTGAGCAATCGTTTCTACATAAGTCCGATCGGGCTTGATATTGATCGCACCATTGAGAATCTTTACCCCTGCGGTCATCGAACTGGCAGACGAAGATGAGTCGGTTACAACATGGGGCGACATTGGGTTTCGACCAATCAGATACTGCGGGTCGGTGAAAGACTCCCAAGGAGCACTCCCACCCAAACTCGCATCGTAACCACCGAATTTCTTGGACTCCTTCTTGTCGATTTGAGCATCGACATCCGTGTCGACTTCCTCTCCTAAAGACGAACTTACAAAAAAACCGAAATCGGTCTGGCACCGGTCGTAATCCTGAAACAACAATCCCTTGCCACGGCCTTGTGTATAAGCCACCGCGCGGTTTCGGTAGATCGCAGCCGCCTGGGTCGTTTGCCAATCCATCCCGTCAAAAACGACCAGAAAGACGTACTTCTTCTTGCCGCTATCGATCGCGGTTCGCTGCAGTCGATACACGTCGGTCTGGTCGGCATACGTTGCACCAGGATTCAACGTGTTGACAGGGACCTGCCCATATAAATCTTTGAGCCTCTGCGGATCGCGATACATGCTGTTGGAATCGATGTAAGGTGCTAAGCTCGCTCCAAAGAGATAGATGGGGATCAATCGATTCGAGTGATTGGTCCAACTGCTGTAACTCTCAGGTCGCACCCCCCAATATCCCCAGGTGGATTCGAGCGATTGGATAGCTACATGCTGCTTGGCAGCGATTTCATCAAGCCCCTCTGGGATTTGAACCTCGTGGGGCTTGGGTCGCACCGGTGGCTCTTTGTCCTGAGCACTCAAGTCGGCCACGCCTCCCAAAAGCACTCCGCCAACGCCAATCCATCGGACCAGCTCACAACGCAACGACGAAATCTCTTGAAGCCAACTGATTACCATCGAAATTCCCATACCCTATTAGCGAGTCTACCTATCAAAGTTACCAGACAGTTTCAACCCACTGCGGCAATTCAGCAACCCCATCTGCCTGTGCAATTCATCGAAACTTCACTCTCGAAGTATCCTCAATAACGAGGCACACGTGGGTCGATTTCCAAACTCCAACGGTCGATTCCGCCGGCCATACTAACGGCCGATGGATAGCCATTGGCCCTCAACCAATGCACCACTCGCAAGGAGCGACCTCCATGATGACAAAGCACCACGACCTGCGTTCCCTGCATCTGCTGGAGCACGTCTTGGCTCGGAGGCCACTGACTCATCGGGGCCAGAGTCACCCCATCGATGCTTGCCGTTTGATGCTCGCTAGGTTCTCGGCAATCCAGGAAATACACACTCTGATCTTGGTCATCCCGGCCTGCATCCATCCACTTCTTGGCCGTCCCTACATCAATTTCCATCGGTTCACCTTCGTCGACAATGGCAAACAAAAAAGCGGCTGGACATTCGGCCCCACCGCTTCGTAGTATTCTCTCGAATCTATAGTTTTTAGCAACTACTCGATGCTGGCTGCATCCCATAAATCGCCCGCATCCTTGGTCCCCATGGCACCCCAAGCTCCATAAGGGCTCGGAAGATTCGAACGTGCTCCATCGATCCCCTCAGGTGCAAGTCGGCCCGCGTCTCCGGCATCTACAGAGTTGGGAATGAAGCGAACGTTGTTGTCGGCAAATACTACGTGCGCACCAGCACCGTGGTAGCTGGAAGCGGATGAAATTCCCCAGTCCCATAGTTGGTTGTTGCAGGACGCAGAGTTAGGGGGCAAAATCGTTTGGATCGACGCGTGATTGTAGTCACCATCGTGCCAACGCATCCCCTGAGAGTGCCATAAGTCGCCTTGATTGACAACCGCTGGATTGTACTTGTCACCCAGCTTCGCATTACGGCATCCAATGGGTGTCTGGACATTTGAGGCTCCTGCAGCTTGCCATCTTGCACCCTGAATCCTAAGTTTCCCTGCACCCGTTCCAAGGTTTTGAGAAGGTGTAGTACCGATTTCACCCAAGAGGATCGTGTAAGCGGCTCCATCGGTTATCTCAGAAAGACGTCTGGCGTATCGCCCTTGAAATGCGCCACGGCTCGCAGCAGGGTGCCAAGCATGATTGACATACAAGACCGTATCACCATAGCACGCTGCATAGTTGATACGGCCTGAGCCATCGTAATCCCAATTAGCATCTGGATTCATTCTGCCTGGATCCGAAGGACATCGGAATGATGCGACTTGCGTTCTCCACGGAGTGAAGTTTCCTTGCATGTCCCAAGTCGAACGAAAAAACGGTCTTTGGTTTTGAATTGCAGTGAACAGTTGTTGCTGCTCGATCATCGGAAGGATCGACACAAATAACGAGTAGCGGTTGATCGGCATGCGACCAACGTTCATGTCCGCATCGTGCACGCTCCAAGGGTTGTAGGAGCATGGACCCTCAGCTCCCGCTGGAAGCTTTTTGTAGGCAGACTCGTAATTCAATACTCCGAGCCCAAGTTGTCGAATGTTGTTGCCACATGACATTCGACGCGCCGCCTCTCGAGCAGCCTGAACAGCCGGTAGCAATAACCCGACCAAAATGCCTATGATGGCGATCACTACAAGGAGCTCTACAAGCGTAAAGCCCTATCTCCCTTTGCTGCGCATATAAACACCTCTACCTTCGAAAAAAGAATATGACGAAAAGCCACTAATTCAGAAGGTTAACAGATTCCTCATGTTGGTCAAATTTTTACCGGGCAGCAGCATCCGGATATTTCAAAAAAGCTCAATGATGAGTATTGTTCACCCCCCCCGAGGAGGGGTTCTAGTTCGTTGCAGGGATGATCGTCAGCGTAACGGAAAGGCGAATCGTGGAGCGATCCCTGAAGACCTCCAGGTCAATGGCTCGGTCCGATGGACTTAGACCCACCATTTGCACTAAATGCTCATCGTTTTCGACTTCCGTACCATCGAACGACAAAATAATGTCCCCGTACCTAAGTCCAGCACTTTCGGCAGGACTATGGGGCTTAACGACTTTAATCAGCGCCCCACGCGCTCTGTGAGTTTGCAGACCACCCTGTGAGTCGACGTTGAACGCTCGTTCGACACTGACCCCCAGGTACGAGCGTTGCAATTGCCCCTTTTCAATCAACTGCGATGCGACCGACATGGCCAATTGGATCGGTATCGCAAATCCAATCCCCTCATTCACACCCGAGTTGCTCGCAATTGCGGTGTTGATCCCCACCACTTCGCCTCGCAGATTCATAAGTGGGCCACCGCTGTTTCCAGGATTGATCGCCGCATCGGTCTGAATGAAATCTTGATAGACAATCGATTTGCTACCAAGTTCCAAATTTCTACGCCCCTTGGCACTGACAATTCCTAAACTCACCGAGTGGTTCAGTCCAAAAGGACTTCCTACAGCGAACACCTGTTCGCCCACTTCAAGCAGCCTGCTATCGCCCAGCCGGCATGCCGCTAGATCATTTCTGCCGACGTCGATCACCGCTAAATCGGTCGATGGGTCTTCGGTGATCTTCGCGATCTGCAATGGCAGCCCATCGTAGGTCTCGACACGAATATCCTGAATCTGAGCAGACTGAATCACATGGCGGTTTGTTAAAACATAATCGCGCCCCTTGAACTCGATCACTACACCTGCCCCTGCTTCTTCGATCCTCTTGGTCCGAGCCTTGGTCTTCTCCAATCGAGTATCCAGCGACACCTCCTGTACAGGTTCTTCCTTGGTCGCTTCTATGTGAACCACCGTTGGCGAAACCAAGCGGACTGCCTTGCGCAACAATCGATTCTGCTGCTCCCACTGCTGGACCTCACCGGCAAGCGACTCGTATTCCTTGTGCCTGGATTTCGACTGGTCCGGAAGCAAGGAAGCTGTTTGTGACCAACCCCAAGGGCTCAGGAGAATCCCTAGTCCAAGTGTCAGAACAAGTCGAATGCGGATGGATCGCATGGCACAAAACAATAGAAGGACGCCGATACCGATAGCTGCCAACACCAGGAGCTCTGCTACGGTTGTGTCTCGGCTGAACCTTGAGATTCGTTACACTCTACACAGATGCTTAAGCACAGAATCTCTAGGCCTCCGTTGGACCTTGCCATCCACTCTGGAAATGACGAATGTAGCGATCAATCTGTCGGACCAAAACCCGACCAAAAACTCGATGGCAACTACAAAACCGGACTTCTAGGTTCCTCCGACCGCGGCCCCAAATTTCCGTAGCGGTGGTAATCCATAGAAATGCTCTGCTCGACAACATACCAGAGCAATTCCAAGTCCTCGAAGCTCACGGGGCTGTCCGCAATGTACACATAGTGCTTGGGTGCCAGCGCTCGAAGCCTCTGGGATACCTTGGATCGACCATCGTATCGCAACCGCCGAATCCGCCCCTGCTGGAGCTCTTCGCAAAGCTCCTCCTCGGATTGCTCTACCCACTCGATCTTTCCAGCCCAACCCAAGGTTGCTTTTTCAAACGCCTCAATCTTGGAATCGTCGATCGAAGGGGAGTAGCTGACCACCGCCCCTCCTCCGGTTGTGACGGCTGCAGCACACCGCGCAAGGACTCCCCAAACACTGTCGGATGGCTCGACTCGCAGATGCACTGGGTTGATGGCCAAGTACTTTCGGTAATTATCCTGACCGACCAAACGGAAGTGGTCGTGCTGCTGAAGAATTTCATCCCTTGCGTAACGATCATATTGAACAATTGCCTGGCGAAGCTTCACAAGATCGCCTCCAAAGGAGTCGTCTAAACTCAAGAGTCCTTTGACGATCGAGTCAAATCGATCCCAAAATTTTTGCAGCATGGGATGCTGGAGTTTCACCGCAGAATCCACCGATGGAACTTCTATTTGCGAATCCCAACGATGCAACATGGTCACGTAATTCGGGCCGCCTGCTTTCGTCCCAGGACCAAAGGCACTCTTGCCCAAACCCCCAAAAGGCTGCCTCAATACAATGGCACCGGTGGTCGGGCGATTCAGGTACAAATTGCCAGCGCGGATCCTCGTCTTCCAAATCTCCTGCTCGCGGTCATCAAGCGATTCGAGTCCGCTAGTCAGTCCATAACCTGTCGCATTGACCATTTCGATGGCTTGCTCAAGCCTACTGTATTCCATCACCCCCAGAACCGGTCCAAAAAGCTCTGTGTGGTGGGTAAAACTACCAGCTTGCACATTCCATTTGACCCCAGGTGTGAACATACATGGATTGTCGCCGACTTGCGAAGGCATCACCAACCATCTCTCGGAACGCTCGAGCTCCTTGAGTCCTCGAAGCAAATCCCCATAGGGGGGCCGAATCAACGGACCGATCTTTGTAGATAGATCCCAAGCCGAACCGACACGAAGGCTCATGACGGCATCGGCAAACTGGTCCTTGAACTCTTGGCTCTGAAAAATCTCACGATCCAGAAGTGCCAAACTCGTCGCCGAACATTTCTGGCCACCATGCGAAAAAGCACTATGCAATAGGTTCTTGATGGCCAAGTCCCGGTCGCATAAACCACTGAGAATCGTTGCATTCTTGCCCCCGGTTTCGGCCAAAAGGGGCACCCGTGGATTCGTTTCCATAATGTTCAAAGCGGTCTGAGTACCACCGGTCAAGATCACCCTTGCGATCGAATCGTCGCTAAGAAGGATCTTGCTGACCTGCGGACCGCTTGCTGGGACAAATTGGAGGGCTTCACGCGGAACACCCGCTTTCCAGAAACATTCGCACAACACGTATGCGGGTAAAACGGTATCCGAAGCTGGTTTAAGCAGTACCGTATTGCCAGAGGCCAACGCCGCAGCGATTCCCCCACAAGGGATTGCTATCGGGAAATTCCAGGGGCTGATCACGACCACCGGGCCAGCAGGTGCTACCTTTTTTCCTCTCTCGATTTGAAAATCCAACGCACATCGTGCGTAAAATTCGACAAAGTCAACCGCTTCGCTGACCTCAGGATCGCTTTCCAATATCGTCTTTCCTGCATCCAAAATCGCCGATCCGATCAAATCAGCTCTCGCGTTTCGCAGTTCCTGGGCAACTTGACGCAAAATCGCGTAACGGCTCTGCGGTGCCATCGAGCCCCACCCGGAAGGGTCGTTCTTAAGACACTCCAAGGCCAGTTGCAACTGAATTTCATCGGCCTGTGTGTACCTTGCTGCCACCACCCCTGGGCGAGATGGATCGATCGACTCGATCAACTTGCCTTTGCCTTGTTGCAAACCATCGCCGATGGATATTGGAATCTGCGGAGCATTCAAGTCACAGCGAGGCATCCAGTCTCTGACAATTTTTTCCGCCCAAGCCGTATTAGCATCCAACGAAAAATCGGTATCGGGCTCATTGGAAAATCTTCGCCAATTCGAAGGTGTCGCTGGTTGCTTGACAGGCACATTTCGGTCCTGGGTCCTGCGGGCGTCCATAGGGACTTGATCAATCCTACGGATCGATTCGACGAATCCACTCTCTAGCCGTTGCCATGTGGAACTGTCAACTTGGATCTTGAATGCATGGCGCAGAAAATTGTCTGGGCCCGTATTCTCATCCAGGCGACGAATCAAATAACCGATCGCATTGATGAACTCCTCCCGATAGCATGCAGGAGCGTAAAGCAGTAGACGCTCCGATAACTCCAATACCGCTCGACGTTGATGGTTGGCCATCCCCTCAAGCATCTCGAATTGCACCCGGTCGAGCGATTTGGTCGCCACGGCCAATACCATCGCGTAGGCAAGATCGAAAAGATTGTGGGAAGCGATTCCAAGTTGCACGGCTTGTAGATGCTCCGGTTCCATAGCATACCTGAGCATCCGTTTGTAATTCGCATCGGTCTGGATCTTGTTTCGGTAAGGAGCCTGAGGCCATCCTCGCAAGGACGCTTCCACACGCTCCATCTCCATGTTCGCACCTTTGACTATCCGAATCGTCACTGGCGATTTTCCTTGCTCAACGCGTTTCCGTGCCCACTGAGTGATGGATTGCTGGACAAGAGCCGAATCTGGCACATAAGCCTGCAGCGCGATGCCCGCTCGAACCTGTTCCATGCCAGGTCTATCGAGCGTCCGCATAAAGATGACCGCCGTAAGGCTTAGATCACGATACTCTTCCATATCCAAGTAAACGAATTTCGGTACCTGGGTTTTGTCGAGCCTCACAAACCGCTCTTTGGCCGCCGCTCGATAGAGCAGTTCAAGCCGATCCGATACGACCCGGATCGTGTGCTCTCGCGCCAATGCCGATATCTGAGAATACAACGTCGAAATCTTGATCGAAACACACTCGATTTCAGGCATCTGTAATGCAGAAAGATACCTGTCGAGACGCTTGCGGCACTCTTGCTCTCCGAGAATCGCCTCTCCCAAAAAGTTAACGTTCATCCGAACCCCCTCGAGGGTCCGCTCCATCAGATGCCCCCGAAGCTTATCCTCCTCGGCTGGCAATATGACGTTGGCTGTCTCCTTCCGCATCTTCTCCTTGACTAGCGGTACGGCCACCCCAGGCAAATATTCGCCAAACGACTGAAATCCTTTCAAAAGTGCTTGGTCAATCACACTAAAGAATCGAGGTACCCCTTGGACATCCAATATATGAACCATTTGATCGACGACCCGCCCCGGAGAATTGCTTCGAAAACTCTGATCGGTGATCTGAGTCAACGTGGCTTTGTCCTCGGGATGCTCTAGCATCCTATCCAACTCGGCTTGCTGGCGGCGTTCCTGGGGAGTTTGAAGCTCCGATGCCCTTTTCTGCAAAGCCTTCGCCAATTCAATCGCCGCACGCTCAAGCCTAGGATCATTGAGCGCTATTGCGCCTGTCGCTAAGTCCCTGGGCAAAACACCTTCGACACTGCTTGGACTCAAACGCTGCTTACTGGCACTTTGGCTCATAAATAGCCTCAAGAACTCTTGGAATAGGGGCGGGAATCAATCGAGCCAATCGTTGTCTTTCAATCGCTCGGGAACATATTTTTCAGTCACATAACTAATATCTCGGCTGATCAAGGCCTCCACTTCCAACTTGAATTCATTGGTCAGCATCTGCTTGATCTCTGCCTGCCAATGTTTTTTCTCCGAAAACCAAGGGTAAGACGCAATCTGCTTGGCTCGCTTTTTATCCTTGTCATCAAGCTTAATCGTTACGTCCTGACGCAACTGACATCGCTCATAGTCGCTGCTTCTAAGCCCCAAAAACTTGGCTTCGGGGATCGCCATTCTCATGCTCTCGAATGCTAAGTTGATCGATCCTTGCTTGATCACTGAGTAGATATAGTATCCCCATGGGTCATTATCGAGCAAACAGTAAACCGGCAGCTTGTACTCGGTGTGCAAACGATGCAACATCCTTCGAACCCCTCGGGAAGGTTGACCAGCACCATGGGAAACAATGCATTTGTGCTTCTGCCAAAACTTATCCTCGTTGAATCGCTGCCAGACGGTACCCTTTTCGACATGCAAAATGAACTTCGCTTCGCAACGCTTGATCTTGACCCGATCCGGCTCGACGATACTTGGAATCGGATAACCGGCGGCCCCCATTTTCGAAGCATCCAACTCGTTCTCGCCATCAATGACCACCAATGGCCCCACCAAATTCCCCCTAGGTTCGGCATAAAGATGCAATTCCTCACGCATCGCGCCGGTGATCACTTCCAAGTCCTCGATCACCGTGTCGGATTCGCTCTGATCCTCAAACGTGTTCTCCTTGGTTCCCTCAATGTTGTGCTTCAGCATGTAATACATGCCCCGGATGCTCGTCGTTTTTCCCTGTCGAATCAAACGTGAGCAACCACTGCCGACCAGGATCGTCTGCATGTAGGATCTGGCCTGGTTGAGATTGAATAACTCTCGGCGATTGGTCTTCGAGCCCATCTCGATCAACCGCTTACGACGGTTGTAATTGGAGTTCGAAAGCGAACGCGAAGGCACATCCAAGTACGGGTCGCGGCGTTTCTTTGCAACCTCGGCAACCGCCGCCGCTAATTTCTGAAGCTTGGACATCGTCTCAATGTCCCTTCCCTTAATCGGAACCTCCTTGGACTGTTCCTCCTGTGTTTCTCCCGGACCCTTACGCTGTGCTTTTCTTGCCATCCTTTTTTCCCTATGAAAGTGCATCAAGTTCCTACAAGTTTTACTGATCTTTGCTGTTCCTGACTAGCACCACCGGCCAGTCCCATGTTTTAATCAGAGAACTTCAGCTCCAAGATGCCTCTTTGGATTGCATTCGATGCGTAACGGATTTCCTCAAGCACGACTGGCCTGTCTGCTTTTAAGCTTGGTTTTGCACGCTCGCTGCTGGTCTCAAGACAGTATTTCTGCGAAACCCACCGAGCCGTTTGCTACTTGGATCAATACCGCACCCCCGGGCATCAAACGGCTCATCGACATCGGTCAAGTCACATTTGAAATCGACGACCAAGAATTGATCCAAAGAAAGAAACAAGGCCTCACCCGATTCCGCTTCGATTACCGCTACCGCTATCGGTTCAGTAACAGCATCACCAAACCCCAATCCAGCGACGATGGTCCAAGGATCACCGTTGCTGCTTCCATCTTTGTTTCCGATATCCAATGCTCGCACCGCGTCGTGGTCGGTTCAACTTTTAAACCCGAATCGCCGTGGAAATCAAAGCTCCTTCAACACGAATTCGATCATGTTTCCATTAGCACCGATCCTCGTTTAAAGGTTTTGTTGAAGCTGGCTCTTGGGGCTGATATGCAGTTCGAGATACTGGCACAGGAAATCCAATCCCAGGAAAATCAAACGCTCGCCCAACATATCGAAAATCAAATCGCAACCCGAATGAAACATAGGGTCTCAGAAATCGAACGTGTGACTCAAGCTTTTAACGATCGATTCGATAAGGAATCCAGAAACGGATCAGAATCCATTCGTCAGCGCGAAGAGTTGTTCGTAGACTTTTTCGCTCCCGAATCGCTCCAGAAATTGGATTTCCAATCCTCCGAAATACTCAGCCAGTACGCCAAGGCGATCGCCAAATCACCTTGGAAAGAACATTACATGCTGAACGCTCCTGACTGAGACGATAGACTTACAAAGATTTGTTCTTGAATGGAATCAACCAACACGCAACGCAAGTACCCGGTAGGATGGCTAATCACCAGCGGGGCCTTTTTCCTCCACTTTCTCTCGTTAGGTTTTGCGGTATTTCCGCTGCAAACCCATCTGAGGCAAGTCCACTCGGGCCCCGTTGCAAGTGTCCTGGCGAGTTTCATCCCCATCGCGGGGCTTTTGACCTTCCTGCTTTTCGGCCTCGCTCAGCGTATGTATTGGACCAACCAACCAGGGCGTTTGCTCCTGGGGGCCGCTTGCGCCGCTGGCATTTTACAACTACTGCTGGGCTTGCAACTTGATCTTGCCCTCTCTGGTCGAAACCTCCTGCCGACCTTCATCGAGACCGCAGTTTGTTTGCTGTTGCTGGCTTGCGCACATGCTTGCTGCATGAATCTGCTGAATCATCTGGCAGTAGCCAATCTCAGCAACCATGCCTATTCGGCACGTGCTGCTGGGAGCATTGGATACATGATCGCTATCTTGATCACTGGAGCATTTCTATCGGATGAAACCACCGTTTTGCGATATCACCTCTTCATTGCGGCAAGCTGCGCAGCGGCTCACATTCTTTTTGTCGGCCTGTCTCAGTATATGGCCGATCCTCAAAGCGAACCTAAGCTATCCTCTCACACCTCGGAAGGCTCGACAGTTTCACTTGATACAAAACCCAATGCGGTGCCCCCATCAAGTCCTTGGCGATGGCGCGCTCTAGTCTCCCTGGTAGGAATCGCTTCGTACTGCGAAGGTGCCTTTGGCCTGTACGCACACGAATTCCTGACCCAAAACTTCGGCGACCTTGGATACTACCTATTTGCCAGTTGTATCCTACTGGAAACCGCACTTTTGCTGAGCCTCCCGTATTTCCCGGGACTGCGCAAGCATCTTCTGTTTGTCGGGCCCCTGGGCTGGCTGTTGCTCCTAGCGGGTTGCTTGATCGCTCAATCTGGTTTTCCCGTTTTTGGAGTTTTGGCGTTAGCCATGTCGCTGAACTGTCCCTTCCAAGTCTCCTGCAACGAAAACTCCCACGCAATGCAACCGAAATTAACAGGACTTGCTACCATCGCTTTGGCGCAAACTCTAGGGGTTTTCTGCTCTCAATGGACCTCGGCTCTGGTGAATCGTTGGTTTCCACCTGACGAAGAACTCATGCCCTGGACAATCCTCTGGACATTATCGCTCGGGGTCGCCTCGCTGGGCATCGCTCTAGCGATAATGATTCAAAGCAAAATTCGACACAACTAGCTAGATCGCCTCGATCTGGCAGTCCATCAGTTGCACACTAATCCCTTGGCCCATGCATCGAACCGAGATGAGAAGACGTAACTGGTTTTCACGTCGAATCACCACACCTTCAAACCCCTTAAAAGGACCATTTTTAACCCTAACCGGATCGCCTGGCTCAAGCTTGGCCTCCGGAAAAACTGGTTCCCCAGTTTGGATTGCCCTGTAGATTCGAGAAATGTCTTCTACAAACTGAACGTTATCGGAAACCTCCAGCACCCTGCATACCGATCCGGTCGATATCGCACTGTATCTTGT